>JBFXBB010000032.1:0-14759 GCA_050183685.1 Amphiplicatus sp. | reverse complement strand
GGCGAGGTCATGGGCATTGACCGGAATTTCGACAAGGCGCGCGCCAAAAGCCTCGTCGCGATCGGCGCGCGCATTCCCCTCGAAGGCTGCGTTTTCGTCTCGCTTCGGGATTCGGACAAGCCGGCGGTGACGTGCGCGGCCCGGCGGCTCCTCGAAATGGGTTTCAAGATCATCGCGACCGGCGGCACGGCGGATTATTTCAAATCGCAGGGCCTCGACGTCGCGCGGGTCAACAAGGTCCTCGAAGGCCGCCCCCATATTGTCGACGCCCTGAAAAACGGCGAGGTGCAGCTCGTCTTCAACACGACCGAGGGGGCGCAGTCGATCAAGGACTCCCGGTCGATCCGCACGACCGCCCTCGCCCAGAAAATCCCCTGCATCACAACCGCGACGGGCGCCCGCTCGACCGTGCGCGCGATCGAGGCGATGCGGGCCGGAACGCTCGACGTCGCGCCGCTCCAGGCTTATTTTGGAAAGTCTTAACTATTTGATTTTTCATAATTAATCGGCGAAACTCCACCCGTTAACCTTCAAAAGCTTGAAGCGCCGCCGCCTCCGCCTTATTTATCGTCGGTTCGAAAGGAAGGCCGGCCGCACGTCAAGAGCGCGCGGCCGCGTTCTTTTTTACTCGGTTGAGACGAAAGGGCGGGACATGAACAAGGTTCCGATGACGCAGGCCGGCTATGAGCGGCTCGAAGAGGAAATCCGGCGCCTCAAGAATGAGGAGCGCCCGGCGGTCATTCAGGCGATCGCCGAAGCACGCAGTCATGGCGACCTCTCGGAGAACGCCGAATATCACGCCGCCAAGGAGCGCCAGGGCTGGATCGAAGGCCAGATCATGGAGCTCGAAGACAAATACACGCGCGCGCAAGTGATCGACGTTTCCAAGCTCAACGGCAAATCGGTCGTCTTTGGAGCGACCGTCACCCTTATTGACGAGGAGTCCGAGGAAAAACGCGCCTGGCAGATCGTCGGCGAGTATGAGGCCGACGTTAAAAACGGCAAGATTTCCGTCTCCTCCCCGATCGCCCGGGCGATGATCGGCAAGGCGAAGGGCGATTCGATCGAGGTCGCCGCCCCTGGCGGCGCGCGCAGCTACGAGATCGCGAAAATCGAGTTCAAATAGGAAGGCCGAGCGCCGTTTTTCTTGACAGAAGAGCGGCCCTCGGCTAGCTCCCGCGGCTCCGAAGCGCGCCAAGGGAGCCGGCGATGGCCAAGCCCACCACGATCAAGATCCGCCTCAACTCGACCGCCGGCACGGGCTATTTCTACGTGACGAAGAAGAACACGCGGACGATGACCGAAAAACTCGTCCTCAAAAAATACGACCCCGTCGCGCGCAAACATGTCGAGTTCAAGGAAGGCAAGATTAAGTAGTCGCGCCGGCCCGCGGTTGCGGCCCATCCTTCGAGACGCGCCTTCGGCGCTCCTCAGGATGAGGCAGTGCGTATTGCAACAAGGGAAAGCCTCATCCTGAGGAGGCGCAAAGCGCCGTCTCGAAGGATGGCCTGACATTCGAGACGCGAGGCAAAAAACCTACGCGGCGTCGGCGATCACCCGATTGCGCCCGCTCGTTTTCGCGGCGTAAAGCGCCTCATCGGCCCGCTTGATCAGCTTTTGCGCCGTGTCGTCTTTCAGACCGTCTTCAGTCGAGGCGATGCCGATCGAGATCGTGAATTTCAACTCGTCGCGCCCGCCATTCAAAACGACGCATCCCGCCTCGACCTCCTGGCGCAGCCGCTCGGCGACGACCCGCGCGAATTCCTTTTCAGTGTCCGGCATTGCAACAAGGAACTCCTCCCCGCCATAACGGCAGGCAAGGTCGATCCCGCGCACCGAGGCGCGAATGCGCTCGGCGAATTCCTGGATGACCCTGTCGCCGATGTCATGGCCATGCGTATCGTTGACCGCCTTGAAGTGGTCGATATCGAGGATCATCACCGACAGCGGACGGCCCGTCCAGAAAGCCCGGTCGAACATCGCCGACATGTGGCTTGCAAGATAGCGGCGGTTATAGAGGCCCGTCAGTTGATCCGTGACCGCCATTTCAAGACTCGCCTGGAAGGACGAACGCAACTGATCGATATAGCGTTTCCGGCGGATTTGCGTCGCGACGCGCGCGGTCAATTCGTTCTTCTCGACGGGGCGCGTCAGATAGTCGTTGACGCCGATGTCGAGCGCCCGCACGAGCTTTCTCGTGTCGCCCTGACGCACGATGGCGAGCACCGGCGTGAGCCGCGTCTCTTCAAAAGAGCGGATCGACGAACACAGGCGAAGGGGATCCATCGCCTCAAGCGCCATATTGACGATGACGAGATCGAAATCGCCCGACCTGACGCGAGACAGCGCGACTTCCGGATCGTTCTCGACTGAAACGAGATAGCTTGAACCGAGATGCGCGCGCAGGCGCTCCGACTGCTCGGGCTGGTCGTCAATGACGAGAACGCGCGGTTTCTCCCCGCCTTCGAAATCCTTGTTAATGTCGATATTTTCGACAACGCCCAACCCTTTGCCCGTCGCATAGCGCAGGCGCAGCTCGTCCGTCATCATCTTAAGGCGCGTCAAGCTCCTGACGCGCGCAAAGAGGGCGACATCCTCGACCGGCTTCGTCAGGAAATCATCCGCACCCGCCTCAAGCCCCGCGACGCGGTCGGCCTGCTGTTCGAGGGCCGTCACCATCACGATGGGGATATGCGCCGTTTCGGGACAGTTCTTGATAATCCGGCAGGCCTCGAACCCGTCCATGCCCGGCATCATCACATCGAGCAGGATGATGTCCGGCTGATCGTCCTTCGCGCGATCGACCGCCTCTTGTCCCGAAAACGCGCCGATCACGTCGAAATATTCGGCGCGAAGTTTCGCTTCGAGGAGTTTCACGTTTGGTTCGAGGTCGTCGACGACCAAGACGCGCGCCGTCATCAGGCCCCCCGGTCAACTGGGTTCAAATCTTGTCGAATTGAACCTAGTCCAAATACCTTTTTACTTTCTCAAGAAAGCTGGCGACAGAAATGGGCTTGGCGATATAATCCTCGCAGCCCCCGGCGCGGATGCGCTCCTCGTCGCCTTTCATTGCGAAAGCCGTCACGGCGATGACCGGTATCGCGGCAAGCGTTTTATTTTTCTTAATTTCCTGGGTGACTTGCAGTCCCGATATCTCAGGAAGCTGAATATCCATCAAAATAAGGTCCGGCGCAGCCTCGCGGGCGAGTTTCAGGGCCTCTGGGCCGGTCCTTGCCTGCAATGTCCGGTAGCCATGCGCCTCAAGGAGGTCATGAAAGAGCTTCATATTGAGCTCGTTGTCCTCGACAATGAGGACGGTCTTCGGCAGGGCCGGCAGATCGAGCTTTTCCATCGCAGACATCATACGCTTTCGCCCGGAAGGTGGCGCCTATGCAAATCCTCAAAAGGTTCGTCTGGCGCGCCTTCTTTGCAAAACCGGCGTCCCCTCTTTCTGAAAACGCGCCGCGTTCTCGCCAAGGTGAACGCTTTCGCGACTATCGCCTGAAAGGTGTTAATTGATTGTTTATCCTCAGAGCCGCTCCCCGCCCGAGGCCGGAAAAACGCCTTGCAACCGTCTGAAAACGGCTCGGAAACAGGCCTTCGCCCCGCTCGCCTATACGGCGCTGGACAGAACCCGAATCGCGCCGGCCTTCCAGGGGCCGGACCGAATCGTCCGGCGGCCGACGACCAGTCCCGCCCGGCCTTGTGCGGCCGATCCTTCGGGACGGCGCTTGCGCGCCTCCTCAGGATAAGGCCCGTTTCGCCGCAACAGGGGAAAGCCTCATCCTGAGGAGCGGGCAAAGCCCGCGTCCCGAAGGACAGGCCGCAGGGCTCCATTCGGATCTATCCGCCGCCATGCCAGCCTTATGCTCGGAGCGCCCGGCGACCCGGATCATATGTGCACGGACTTTCTTTCCTGCTCATCCCCGCTTTTTGCGCGCCGCCCGCAAAGCCCCGGCGCGAACACAACGAGGCGCGGCGCCTTTCCATATTTCCAAATGTGCAGGCCATGCTGTAAGCTTCTATGGGGCGAGACGGGAGACAGGACATGGGAAAGATCGACCAAAGGCTGAAAGAACTCGACATCACGCTGCCGTCGCCGGCGGCGCCCGTCGCGAACTATGTTCCCTATGTCGTCGCCGGGGGTCTTGCCTTCATTTCCGGCCAGGTCTCGACCGCGCCGGACGGCCTCATCAAGGGAAGGCTCGGCGAGGATATGGACGTCGATCAGGGCGCCGAGGCCGCGCGCGCCTGCGCGATCAATCTCGTCGCGCAGCTTAAGGCGGCGGCCGGCGGCGATCTCGACCGCGTCAAGCGTGTCGTCAAGCTCGGCGCCTTCGTCAATTCGACGCCGGATTTCACCGACCAGCCGAAAGTCGCGAACGGCGCCTCGGACCTGATGGTCGCGATCTTCGGCGAGGCCGGCCGTCATGCGCGCGCCGCCGTCGGCGCGCCGAGCCTGCCGCTTGGCGCGGCCGTTGAAATAGACGGCGTCTTCGAGATCGCCTGATGGCGGACGGCTCCGAGCCCGTCGCGGCGCGGACGATCGGCGCGGTCGCGGCGATGCGCGGCGCGTGGGACGCGCTCGCAAGCCCCCCGGGCGCGGCCTATAATCCCTTCATCTCCTATGACTTTCTCGCCGCGCTTGAGGAGTCGGGCTCGGTCGGTCCGGGAACGGGCTGGACGCCCGCCCATCTTGCGCTCGAAGAGGGCGGGCGCGCCGTCGGCGCGGCGCCGCTTTATCTCAAGACGCACAGCCAGGGCGAATATATCTTCGACCATCACTGGGCGGACGCTTATGGCCGCGCCGGCGGGCGCTACTACCCGAAACTCCTCTGCGCGCTTCCCTTCACGCCCGTTCCCGGTCCGCGTCTCTTGGGCGGCAAGGCCTGGCGCGGGACGCTCGCCGCCGCTCTCCGCCGGCTTGCGCCGGACAGCGGGGCCTCCTCCGTCCATGTCAATTTCATCGCCGAGGAAGACGCGGCCGCGCTCGCCGGCGAGGGCTTCCTCGCCCGGGAGGGCGTGCAATATCACTGGTTCAATCGCGGCTATGCGTGTTTCGACGACTTCCTCGCCGCCCTCGCCTCGCGCAAGAGGAAGGCGATCCGGCGCGAGCGCGCCGAGATCGCCGCGAGCGGCCTCGCCATCCGCGCGCTGAGCGGGACTGAGATTAAGGAGCGCCATTGGGACGCTTTCTGGACCTTCTACCAGGACACGGGCGCGCGCAAATGGGGCCGGCCTTATCTGACGCGGTCCTTCTTCTCGCTGATCGGCGAGGGCATGGCGGACCGTCTCCTTCTCCTCCTCGCCGAGCGCGACGGCCGGCCGATCGCCGGCGCCTTGAATTTCATCGGCGGCGAGGCGCTCTATGGCCGCTATTGGGGCTCTATCGAAGACTGGCCCTTCCTGCATTTCGAGCTTTGCTACTATCGGGCGATCGATTTCGCGATCGAACGGGGGCTCGCCCGCGTCGAGGCCGGCGCGCAGGGCGAGCATAAGATCGCCCGCGGCTATGAGCCGGTCGCGACCCGTTCGGCGCATTATATTGTCGATCCGAATTTCCGTGCGGCGATCGCGCGCTATCTTGAGGCCGAACGCGCGCAGACGAAGCGCGAGATTGAAATGCTGACGGGCTATGCGCCTTATAAAAAGACCTGAGCACAATGTCTCGCCCTGGACGTTGCAAGCGGCCCATCCTTCGTGACGCGGGCCTTCGGCCCGCTCCTCAGGATGGGGCTGTGTATCGTTGCAACAAGGGAAAGCCTCATCCTGAGGAGGCGCGCAAGCGCCGTCACAAAGGATGGGCCGCAAACGCCGATTGAGATTTATTGAGCGACGCTCTATGCCGTCGTGACGATCGAGAAAAGCGTGCGAGGATGGCGACAATGACCGAACGCCCAACCTACGACCCTGACAATATCTTCGCCAAGATCCTGCGCGGGGACCTGCCCTGCGCGAAAGTCTATGAGGATGCGCGCGTCCTCGCCTTCATGGACCTCTTCCCGCAATCGGAAGGCCACACGCTCGTCATTCCGAAAAAAGCCAAGGCGGTCAATATTTTTGATATCCATGCGGACGAGTTGAAAATCCTGATCGAGGGCGTGCGGAAAATCGCGAAAGCTGTCGATAAGGCGCTGTCGCCGGCGGGTCTGCGCATCATGCAGTTCAACGGCGCGGAATCGGGACAGTCCGTCTTCCACATCCATTTCCATATCATCCCGGTCTATGCCGGAATACCGCTCGGGCGGCATGGCGGCGGCGCGCCTGCCGACGCGGCGATCCTCGCCGGCCTTGCCGCGAAGATCGCGGGCGCGCTCTGAACAAGCGGCGAGCCCTCACACATGCACAACCCGCCCATAGGCGTCGAGCGCGGCCTCATGCATCATTTCGGACAGCGTCGGATGCGGATAGATCGTGTGGAAGAGATCCTCTTCCGTCGCCTCCATCGTGCGGGCGAGCGTATAGCCCTGAATGAGCTCCGTCACCTCCGCGCCGATCATATGCGCGCCTAGGAGTTCGCCCGTCTTCTCGTCGAACACCGTCTTGACCATGCCTTCAGGCTCGCCAAGCGCGATCGCCTTGCCGTTGCCGACGAAAGGAAAACGGCCGACGCGGATCTTGTAGCCCTTCTCTTTCGCCTTCGCCTCGCTGAGGCCGACGCTTGCGATCTGCGGATTGGAATAGGTGCAGCCGGGAATTTTCGTCACATCCATCGGATGAACATTATTCAAACCGGCGATTTTCTCGACACAGATGATTCCCTCATGGCTCGCCTTATGCGCGAGCCAGGGCGCGCCGACGACATCGCCGATGGCGTAAAGGCCCGGAACGCCGGTTTGCAGCCATTCATCAACGACGATCTGCCCGCGCTCGACCTTGACGCCGAGCGCTTCAAGGCCGAGCCCCTCGGTGTTGCCCTTGATGCCGATGGCGAGAATGACGTGGTCCGCCTCGATCGTCTCGATTTTCCCGTCCTTCAACTTCACGGTCGCCTTGGCCGCGCTCCCGCCCTTTTCGAGCTTCTCGACCGCCGCGCCGACAAAGATCTTCATGCCCTGCTTCTTGAACTGTTTCTCGGCGAATTTCGAGATTTCCTCATCCTCGGCGGGAAGGATGCGGTCGAGCATCTCGACGACCGTGACCTCGGCGCCGAGCGCCCGGTAGAAGCTCGCGAATTCGATGCCGATGGCGCCGGAGCCCACGACAAGCAGGTTTTTCGGCATGGCGTCCGGGATCATCGCCTCCTTCGCCGTCCAGATGAACTTCCCGTCGGGTTCGAGCCCGGCCGCCGGGATCGTGCGCGCGCGCGCGCCCGTCGCAAGAATAACGTGCTTTGCCCGGATCATTTCTTCGCCGCCTTTCGTCTTTACCCGGACAAGCGGCGCGCCCTTTAACCTGGACATCGGGCCGTTTCCGGTCGTTGCGAGCGCGGCCGCGCCCATCACGACCTCGATCTTGTTTTTCTTCATCAGAAACTGCACGCCCTTCTCCATCCGCGCCGCGACGTCGCGCGAGCGCTTGACGACGGCGGCGAGGTCGAAGCCGACATTGTCGGCCTTGAGGCCGAACTCCTTGGCGTGCTTGATAGTGGTGAAGACCTCCGCCGTCCGAAGCAGCGCCTTGGTCGGGATGCAGCCCCAATTCAGGCAAACGCCGCCGAGATGCTCGCGCTCGACGATCACCGTCTTGAGGCCGAGCTGGGCGCCCCTGATCGCGGCGACATAGCCGCCCGGTCCCGCGCCGATAACGCATAGATCGCAATTCTTTTCGCTCATTCTTCTTGTCCCTTATCCGTCGTCAACGCCGGCGCCCCCCCCCCGCGCGCCGATTTTGCGCGGGACTATAGCCGCGCGCGCGCGGAATGAAACCGAGGGGAGAGAAAGAGACGCGGCGAAGGCCTCTCCGAGCCTCTTTCCCGCGGATTGGGCTGGCCGCGGCTCGGCGCATCGTGCACAACGGGCCGCCCGAGAGTGTCGACATCCCGCGCTCCTCTTTCCGGACCGGCGCGCGGCGCGGGCGGAGGACCCCGATTGATCGCGCGGATTGCAATGTCCCTCGCCGGCTTCGCGCTGATCGTCTATGGCGTCATCGCCGCGCTCTCGCCCTTGCCTTTGGGGCTGCCTTTTGTCGTGCTCGGGCTCTTGATGATCGCCGGCGCCAATCCGGCGGCGCGGCCTCTCATCCGCCGTTTGCGCGCGCGCTGGCGCTGGTTCGACCGTCTCGTCCGCCTCGCCGGCCGCCATGCGCCGCAAGAGGTGAAAAAGACGATCGACGAGACGAAGCCGGCTGCGAAGACGGAAGGAGGAAGCGAAACACCATGATCTTTTTCAAGATCGCCGTCGGTCTTTTTGCGTTGTTGCTGATGATCGCGGGCCTCGCCTGGATCTGGTCGCCCGTTCCGTTCGGCTTTGTCCTTTTTCTTATCGGCTTGCTGCTGCTCACCGCGGTCGCGCCCGCCTTCGTCCGCGCCGTTCGCCGCCGGTGGCGCTGGTTCGATCGGCAGATGCACAAGCTCGAAAAACGCTTGCCGGAATGGATGGCGAAGGCGCTTCGCGCGTCCGATTATGAGCATGAGGACGAGAAGGCGGCGCGCGAGAAACGAGAAGGCCGAAGCGCCTAGAGCATGGTCGCGCTGATCGAGATTGATCGCCGGCCTTCTAACTGGTTAACGCCGCCCCATTCTCGTTGTTGCCCAAGTCTTGCAGTGGCCGCCTCAACGGGATGAGGAGGCGCTAACCATGACCTGGTCCATCTGCATCTTCGCTCATAACGAAGAGCGCTGCCTGCCGCGCTGCATCGAGGCGATCGACGCCGCCGCCGCCGGCGGCGATTATGTCGTCCATATCATGGAGAACGGCTCGAAAGACCAGACCGCGCTCCTCGCCCGCGCGCTCGCCGCCGCCGACGACCGCATCAAGCTGCACCGCCTGCCCATCGCCGACAAGGCGAACGCCTGGAACGACTATGTGCACCGCCTCGCCGGCCCCGCCGACATGCATGTCTTCCTCGATGGCGACGTCGTTCCCTGGCGCGGCGCCTTTAAAGCGTTGAGCCTTGCCTTCGAAGCCTCAAAGCTCGCCTACGCCGCCGCGGCGCTGCCGAATTGCGGACGCAGCCGCCGGCGATGGACCGCCAAGCTCTTCCACGAGCGTTGCATCGCCGGCAATCTTTATGCGCTCTCGGGCAAGGCGCTCGATCTCTTCCGCCTCCGCGACATCCGCCTGCCCGTCGGCATGATCGGCGAGGACGGACTGCTCTCCTATATCCTCCTCACGGACCTGAAGGGCGGCCCGGATGACTGGCACAAGGAGCGCATCGCCGTCGCGACCGGCGCCTTTTTCGAATTTGACTCGCTTGGCTTTAACCCGCGCGACCTTGCGCTTTATCGCCGGCGCCTCTCGCGCTACTCGCTGCGCCATTTCCAGGATGAGATCCTCTACGCCGTGCTGAAGGAAGGCGGCCTCGGCGCAATGCCCGAATTCATCGAGGACATTTACACGACAGAGAATGTCGCCCGGCTCGCCCCCCGCCGCGAATTCCAGACCTATTTCGTCGACCTGCAAACGCTATCGGACCTGAAAACGTTTGTGCGCGAGGATGCGCCGGAAATGCCGATCAACGCCTAATCAAAGCAGCATCGCCGCCGGTTCTTCGCAGAACGTCTTGAACGCCTTCAGGAAGGCCGCCCCCACGGCGCCGTCGACGACCCGGTGGTCGCAGGTCAGCGTCACCGTCATCATCTGTCGGATCTCGATCTTGCCTTCACGGACGACCGCGCGCTCCTCGCCCGCGCCGACCGAAAGAATGGCGCCCTGCGGCTCGTTGACGATCGAGGCGAAAGACGTGATCCCGAACATGCCGAGATTGGAGACGGAGAAGGTGCCGCCCATATATTCCTCGGGCTTCAGCTTGCGCGCCCGCGCGCGCGCCGCGAGATCGCGAATTTCGGCGGAAATTTTCTTTAGTCCCTTCGTCTCGGCCTTCCAGACGACCGGCGTGATGAGCCCGCCTTCGATCGCGACGGCGACGCCGATATCGGCGTGCTTGTGGAGAATGAGCGCGTCCTCCGTATAGGAGGCGTTCGCCTGTGGGACCGCGATCAGCGCCATCGCCGAGGCTTTGATAATGAAATCGTTCACCGAAAGCTTGAAGGCGCCCTCGCCTTCCTTCGGCGAGGCCGCATTGATCCGCGCGCGCGCGGCGAGAAGCTGCGTCAGCTCGACATCGACATTGAGCGGAAAATGCGGGACGTCGTCATTGAAGCTTTGCTTCAGCCGCTTGGCGATGGTCTTCCTCATGCCGTCGAGCTTGACGGCGGTATAGCTCTCTGGCGGATAAAGCCGCGGATCGAGCCCCGCCGCCGGCGCCGTTGGCGCGGGCAGGCCTCCCTTCAGCGCCTGTTCGATATCGCGCTTGACGATGCGGCCATGCGGTCCGGAGCCTTTCAGCGCGGCAAGATCGAGGCTTTCGTTTTTGGCGAGGCGCTTTGCGAGGGGCGAGGCGTGAATGCGGCCGTTTGATTCTCTGGCCGGCGCCGCGCCCTCGCCCGGCGTTTCGCGCCGACCGCTCCCGGAGGGAGAGGCGGCGTCCGGCGCGCGCTTCGTCTTCGCCTCTGCCTTGGGAGAGGTCGGCGAGGGCGCGGCGCTCGCGCCGCTCGCCGCCGTCTCGATATCCGCCGCGCTCTCCCCCTCCCCGAGAAGGATCGCGATCGGCGCGTTGACTTTCACATTCTCGGTTCCGGCGGGAATGACGATCTTGCCGACGACGCCCTCGTCGACCGCCTCGACCTCCATCGTCGCCTTGTCGGTTTCGATCTCGGCGATGACGTCGCCCGACGAGACCGTGTCGCCCTCCTTGACATTCCATTTGGAGAGCGTGCCCTCCTCCATTGTCGGCGACAAAGCGGGCATGAGAATGGGAGTGGGCATTAAAATTTAGTCCTTATAAAGAACGTCTTTTGCGGCTCCGACGATTTTCTCCGCATTCGGAAGGCTCATGGCTTCGAGATTCGCCGCGTAAGGCAAGGGCGTGTCTTCCTGCGTCACTCGGGCGGGCGGGGCGTCGAGATAATCGAAGGCGTGCTGCACGGCCTGCCAGGCGACTTCAGCGCCGATCCCGCAAGGGGCCCAGCCCTCCTCGACAGTGACGAGGCGGTTCGTTTTCTTGACCGAGGCGAGAACGGTCTCGATGTCGAGAGGCCGCAGCGTCCTGAGGTCGACGACTTCGGCGGAGACGCCTTCTTTCTCAAGTATTTCAGCCGCTTCGAGCGAAAACTTCACGCCGCGGGAATAGGAGACGATGGTGACGTCCGTCCCCGCGCGCTGGATTTTCGCCTTGCCGATGGGGACGAGCCAGTCCTCGACTTTCGGGACGTCATGCGTATCGCCATAGAGGAGTTCGTGTTCGAGGAAAACGACCGGGTTCGGATCGCGGATCGCCGCTTTCAAAAGCCCCTTCGCGTCGGCGGCGAAACAGGGCGCGATGACGATGAGACCGGGGACATTCGCATACCAGGCCGCATAGTCCTGGCTGTGCTGCGCGCCGACCCGGCTCGCCGCCGCGTTCGGCCCGCGGAAGACGATGGGGCTCGCCATCTGCCCGCCCGACATATAACGCGTCTTCGCCGCCGAATTGATGATATGGTCGATCGCCTGCATGGCGAAGTTCCATGTCATGAATTCGACCACGGGCTTCAATCCCGCGAAAGCCGCGCCGACGCCGAGGCCGGCGAAGCCATGTTCCGTGATCGGCGTATCGACGACGCGCCGGTCGCCGAATTCTTCGAGAAGGCCGCGAGAGACTTTGTAGGCGCCCTGATATTCCGCGACTTCCTCGCCCATGAGGAAAACGTCCGGGTCGCGCCGCATTTCCTCCGCCATCGCGTCGCGCAGCGCGTCGCGAACGGTTGTCGGGACCATTTCAACGTCGGCCGACAATGGGCGCTCGGCGTCGTCGCCGGCCTCGCGCCGGCGCTTCCCGGAGGGAGGGGCGGCGTCCGTCGCGCGCCCGCTCTTCGCCTCTCGTTCCGGGAGAGGACGGCGCGCGGCGCCGGGCGGGGCCTTGGCGTCCGTCCCGTTCACCGCTTTCTCGATATCCCCGGCGCTCTCCCCGTCGTCGAGCAGCACGGCGATCGGATCGTTGACCTTCACATTCTCCGTGCCGGCTTCGACAAGGATCCTGCCGACGACGCCCTCGTCGACCGCCTCGACCTCCATCGTCGCCTTGTCGGTTTCGATCTCGGCGATGACGTCGCCCGACGAGACCTTGTCGCCGACTTTGACATTCCACTTGGCGAGGGTTCCCTCCTCCATCGTCGGAGACAGGGCGGGCATCAAAACGGGTGTCGGCATGGGCGCGGATTCCTCAAATTTTGGAGGAGGTTATAGCCAATTTGGCGCCCCGCGCCAGCCGGCGCAGGGCTGCGGCCGCCCCTTTTAGAGCTTGGAGAACTCGATCCCGCCGGCCTCCGGCAGGGAAATCAGGAGCCCGTCCTCGGCGAGGCGCACATTTTTCGAACGGAACTTTTCAACGCCCCGCAGGAAGATCCGCCGCGCGACGTCGCTGTCGGGCGGCGGCGCAAGATGGGTGAGGACGAGCCAGTCCGCGCCGGCCGCCGTCGCCGCGCGCGCGGCGTCTTCAGGGCTCGTATGCGAGGCCGGCATATCCTGAAGGATCAAGGAGAGATTTTCCTGCCCTGCGTTTTTGGCGGCGGCGGCGAGGCTTGCGATCATCGCATTCGACTGGCCCTCGTGAATGAGAAGATCGGCGTCCCGGGCCTGCTCGACCAGGGCCTCCGTATACGTCGTGTCGCCGGAGATGACGACCGTCCGGCCCTTGTAAAAGAATTTATATCCGACTGAAGCGAGCTCGTTCTCGCCTTTTTTCACCGGAAAGACTCGCGCGACGAACCCTGACTCGGCGAAAACGACCGGGGATTGCCCGTCGGGCGTCGGCGCCGGATCGAAAGGGCGCGCGTCGAGCCCGGCCGTAAGCGGCGGCGCGATGCCCGGCCCGAAATGCCGCAGGCGATAGTCATTGTCGACCGCATAGGCTTCATTGAAGCCGGCGACGACCCGCTCGACGCCTGTCGGGCCGAAAACGGCGAGCGGCGCGTAGCGCCCGCCCGTCCAGGAGCCGACATTGGCTTCGCCAAGATCGCCGATATGGTCGGCCTTGAGGCTCGTCAGAAAAATCCCGCCGAGGCGCTGCCCGGAAATGCCGGCCGCCTCGATGCGCTCCCAGCTTCCCGCGCCGACATCGACAAGGAAGATGCGATTGCCGAAAATGACGCCCGTGCAGCTCTGCGCGCGCTTCACCGACGGCGCCGCCGAACCGGTGCCGCAGAAGAAAATTTTGAGGCCGGAATCATCGAAAAGGCTCGCCCGCGCCGGATCGAAACGCTCGCCGACGGTGCGCTCATAGAGCGCGTTCTCAACGCCGGGCAACCGCAGCGACAGGAGCGCAATCCCAACGACGACCGCTGCGCCCGCCAAGGCGAGAAGGATCCCCCGCATACATCCCCTGACCGTTTGAACGGTCCGACTTTATGGCGGGGCCCGGCCGGCCTCAAGTCCCCCGCCAGGCCTTAAAGGGCCCCCCGCTAGACGAGGCGCGAGCGCGCCACAGCCGCTTTGACGAATGACGCAAACAAAGGATGAGGATCGAACGGACGCGATTTTAACTCGGGATGATATTGCACGCCGATAAACCAGGGGTGGTCCGGTATTTCCATGATTTCAGGCAGCGCGCCGTCGGGCGACAGGCCGGAAAAGACGACGCCGGCTTTTTCGAGACGCTCCGCCCACGCCTTATTGACTTCAAAACGATGGCGGTGGCGTTCGGAAATCTCGGCCGCGCCGTAGATCGCGGCGACGCGGCTGCCGGGCTTCAATATAGCAGGATATGCGCCGAGCCGCATCGTGCCGCCGAGATCGCCGCCGGCGCGGCGCATTTGCTTTTCCTCGCCGCGAACCCACTCAGTCATCAGGCCGACGATGGGCTTGCCGCGCGCGCCGAATTCCGAGGAACTCGCTTCGGGCTCGTTCAACAGGCTGCGCGCGGCGTCGATCACCGCCATCTGCATCCCGAAGCATATGCCGAAATAGGGAATGCCCCGCTCGCGGGCGAATTTCGCCGCCTTGATCTTGCCCTCCGCGCCGCGCGCGCCGAAGCCGCCCGGCACGAGGATCGCGTCGACCTCTTCAAGCTCGGCGACGACGCGCGTTTCGTCGTCAAAGATCGAGGCGTCGATCCATTTGATGTCGGCGCGGACATTGTTGGCGATGCCGCCATGCGCGATCGCTTCGGTGAGCGACTTATAGGCGTCCTTCAGCACCGTATATTTGCCGACGATGGCGATTGTCACTTCCCCGTCGGGCCGCGTGATGCGCTCGATGATCGTCTCCCAGCGGGAAAGATCGGGCGCCGGCGCGTCCTGGATGCCGAAGGAGGCGAGCACCTCGTCGTCGAATTTCTCGCGGTGATAGGCGATCGGCGCCTCATAAATGGTGCGGCAGTCGAGGGCCTGCACCACGGCCGTGGGCCTCACATTGCAGAAAAGCGCGATTTTCTTCTTTTCGCCCTCGGGAATCTCCCGGTCGGCGCGGACCAGAAGAACGTCCGGCTGAATGCCGATGGAGCGCAGCTCTTTCACCGAATGCTGGGTCGGCTTGGTCTTCAGCTCGCCCGCCGAGGCGATGAACGGCATGAGGGTCAGGTGAACGAAGACCGCATTCCCCCTCGGCAGCTCATTGCCGAGC
>JBFXBB010000031.1:0-14816 GCA_050183685.1 Amphiplicatus sp. | reverse complement strand
GCCGGCGAATATCGCCTGCCGGCGGGCGCAAGCCTATTTGACGTCATCGAGCTTCTTGTTGAGGGAAAGAGCATCCTCCATTACTTCACCGCGCCGGAAGGCCGCACGACGGCGCAGATTCTTCGCCTCATCGAAGACAATGACGTGCTGATCGGAAACATTACGCTCACGCCCCATGAGGGCGAGCTTCTTCCGGAAACATATGCGTTCACGCGCGGCGAAGATCGCGACGACATGATCCGCAGGATGATGAAGGCGCAGGACGCGCTTCTCGATTCGCTTTGGGAGGCCCGCGCGCTTGAGCTCCCCTTCACGACCCGCGAAGAGGCGGTGATCCTCGCGTCGATCGTCGAGAAGGAGACCGGCAAGCCCGATGAACGCGCGCGCATCGCCGCGGTGTTCGTCAACCGGCTGAAGCGGGGGATGCGGCTCGAAAGCGACCCGACGATCATTTATGGCCTCACCGGCGGCGAGCCGCTCGGCCGCGGTCTTCGCATGAGCGAGCTCAGGAAGGAGACGCCTTACAACACCTATGTCATTCGCGGCCTGCCGCCGACGCCGATCGCCAATCCGGGCCGCGCCTCGATCGAGGCGGTTCTCAATCCTCTTGAAACGGACGAGCTTTTCTTCGTCGCCGATGGCGCGGGCGGTCACGCCTTTGCGGCGACGGTCGCCGAGCACAACCGCAATGTCGCCAAATGGCGCCGCGCCGAGCGCGAGGCGGCCGACGCCGTTGTAAGCGAAGAGGCGCCGCCGCAATGACCCTATCCTCCATGACCGGTTTTGCGCGGCGCGAGGACGCCCATGACGGTCGGCGCTGGAGCTGGGAGCTTCGGAGCGTCAATGGACGCGGGCTCGAATTGCGGGTGCGGCTGCCCTCGGGCTTTGACCAGTTGGAGGCGCCGCTTCGCAAGGCCGCCGCGGCGGTATTTTCCCGCGGTTCGTTGAACGCGACGCTGACCCTTGATCGGACCGCCGGCGGGCCCGCGCTCAAGATCAACGAGCGCGCGCTCGAAGAGGCCCTCAGAATGATTGAGGCGATCCGCCAGCGGCTCGATTGCGAAAAGCCGCGGGCGGAGGGCGTTCTCAATATTCGCGGCGTCGTCGAACAAGAGGACGGCGAGGTCGACGAGGCGGGGCGCGAAACCCTCGCCGCCGCGCTGGTCGAGAGTTTCCAAAAAGCGGCTGAAGCCCTGAAGGCGGCGCGGGACAAGGAAGGCGAAAGCCTCGCCGCGACCTTGGCGGCGCATGTCGACGCGATCGAGCGCCTGGTCGGCGCGGCGCGCGCGAATGCGGCGACGACGCCCGACTTCATCCGTGCAAAGATCGCCGCTCAGCTCGCCGAGCTGACCGCCGGACTGCCCGAAGACCGCCTCGCCGAGGAGGCCGCCCTCCTTGCGATCAAGGCCGATGTCCGCGAGGAGCTGGACCGGCTCGCCGCCCACGTTGTCTCGGCCCGCACGCTTTTGAAAGACAACGAACCGGTCGGGCGGCGCTTTGAATTCCTGACCCAGGAGTTCAACAGGGAGGCGAATACGCTTTGTTCGAAGGCCCAAGACCTGTCCTTGAAGCGCCTCGGGCTTGAGCTCAAAACAGCGATCGACCAGTTGCGCGAACAGGTGCAGAACATCGAATAATGCTAGGCGGCGATCTCAAAGCGCCCCGGCGGGGCCTCATGTTCGTCCTGTCGAGCCCTTCGGGCGCGGGCAAGACAAGTTTGGCGAACCGGCTCCTCGCCTCCGATCCGGATCTTTCGCTTTCCGTCTCGGCGACGACCCGAAAACCCCGCCCGGGCGAAGTCGAGGGCAAGGACTATTTCTTCGTCTCGGAAAAGGAATTTCTCCGGATGCGCGGCGCCGGCGAGTTCCTCGAATGGGCGGAGGTCTTCGGGCATTATTACGGCACGCCCCGCGCCGATGTTTTCGCCAAGCTCAGCGCGGGCAAGGACGTCGTCTTCGACATCGACTGGCAAGGCGCCCAGCAGCTTGATGCGGTCGCCGGCGGCGACGTCGTCAAGGTGTTCATCCTTCCGCCGTCGCGAAAGGAGCTCGAACGGCGCCTGCGCGAAAGGAAGCAGGACCCAGAAGAGGTGATCCGCGGGCGGATGGCCAAGGCCGATGCGGAGATCTCACACTGGGCCGAATATGATTATGTCGTCGTCAATTACGATCTTGATCAGTCGGAGGAGATGATTTGCGCTATCCTGCTTGCCGAACGCCTCCGCCGGCGGCGGCAGATCGGATTGTCGTCGATCGTCAAGAAAATGATGGGAGAACAATAGGAGAAGCTAATGACCGGCTTTCTGATCGTCCTCGGCGTCCTCGCCGTTCTCGTTTTCTTCGTCGTCGCAATCTACAACCGCATCGTTGCGCTCAACCAGCGGGCGGACCAGGCTTTCGCCGATGTCGACGTGCAATTGAAGCAGCGCCACGACCTCATCCCCAATCTCGTCGAGACGGTCAAAGGTTATGCGGGGCATGAGAAGTCGACGCTCGACGCCGTCATCGTCGCGCGCAACACGGCCGTGGCCGCACGGGGACCGGCGGAGCAAGGCCAGGCCGAAGGCGTGCTGAACGCGGCGCTCGGCCGTCTTTTCGCGCTTGCCGAGGCCTATCCGGACCTCAAGGCGAACACGAATTTCCTCGAATTGCAGCGCGAGCTTTCCGATATCGAGAACAAGCTCGCCGCAGCGCGGCGCTTCTTCAACAACGCCGTCCAGGAATTCAATACGATCATCCAGCAGATACCGGGCAATTTCATCGCCCCGATGGGCGGCTTCAGGCGGCGCGAATTTTTCGAAATTCCGGAGGACGCCCGCGCGGCGGTCGAGGCGGCGCCGGCGGTGAAGTTCTGAGCGGCCCAATGGGCGCTTTCGGGCTTCAGTCGCACATTTGGAGCAACAATTTGAAATCCCTGCTGTTGCTTGCAGGCTTTCCGCTTCTGCTTTTGCTGCTTTTATTCGGCCTTTCGGCCCTCTATGTCGGGCTCACCGAGGACGTCTATACGGCCGAACAGGGCGTCGCGCTCGCGCTCGACAACATAACCCGCATTTGGCCCTTCGCCTTCATCGGCGCCGGCGTTTGGTTCTTCATCGCCTGGCTCGCCCATCAAAAGCTTATCGAGCTGTCCGTCTCCTCGCGCGGCCTTACGCGCAAAGAGGCGCCCGAACTCTATAATCTCCTTGAAAATTTGTGCATTTCCCGCGGCCTCGCTATGCCGAAGCTCAATGTCATCGAGACGGATGCGCTGAACGCATTTGCGAGCGGGATAAGCGCTAAAAACTACGCTGTCACTGTGACGCGCGGCCTTTTAGATCGGCTCGACCGCGACGAGCTCGAAGCCGTGCTCGCCCATGAGTTGACGCATATTATAAATCGCGACGTCCGCCTCCTCATTGTCGCGGTGATTTTTGTAGGGATATTCTCCTTTTTCGGAGAGCTCTTGTTCCGTAATATGTTCCGCACGGGGTTGCGCGTCGGCGGCCATTCGTCGAGCCGCAAGGGCGACAGCCGCGGCGGCGGCATTTTGATCCTTATTGCGATTGCGGCGATCGTGCTTTCCTATCTTCTCGCGCTCGTCGTCCGCTTTTCCCTTTCGCAAAAGCGCGAATATCTCGCCGACGCGGGCTCAGTCGACCTGACGCACAATCCCGACGCGATGATTTCGGCGCTGAAGAAAATTTCCGGCCGTTCTTCAGTCGCTGCGCCGGATGATGTCCGGCAGATGATGGTTGAGAACACGCATCGCTTTGCCGGGGTGTTCGCGACTCATCCGCCTGTTGAAAAGCGGATCAAGGCGCTTGTCGATTATGCCGGCGGGCGCGGGTGACGGTTCACGAACGGTATAAAAATTCCGGCAGCCATGTCGCAAGACCGGGAAAGAAAGCAAGAACGCCGAGCATGACGAGTTGAATGATGATGAAGGGAATGGCGCCGCGATAGATGGCGCCGGTCGTAACCTCGGGCGGGGCGACGCCGCGCAGATAGAAGAGCGCGAAGCCGAAGGGCGGCGTCAGGAACGATGTCTGTAGGTTGACCGCCATCATCACGCCGAGCCAGATCGGCGACAGCCCCATCGCGAGAAGCGCCGGCGCGACGAGCGGCACGACGACGAAGGTGATCTCGATGAAGTCGAGGAAGAAGCCGAGAATGAACATGACGAGCATGACCGTCGCGACCGCGCCGACGACGCCGCCGGGCGTCGCCTCAAGCGCTGCGCGCACCATCTCGTCGCCGCCGAGCCCGCGAAAGACGAGCGAGAACAGCGCCGCGCCGATCAGGATCGTGAAGACCATTGTCGTCACGCGCGTCGTCTGGTCGGCGATGGCCGTCAGCGCTTTTTCGCGGCTCAATCGATAAAGACTGGCGATCATGCCCCAAGGAATAAGCGCACAGAACGCGAAGGCGAGAAGAATTCCCGCCCGGTCGCCGATGGAAACCGCCTCGCGGCCAAGGCGAAGATCGACGAAAGACGTAAGAAGGATAAGCCCGATGATCGCGCCGCCGGCGGCGAGGATCGGAAGGCGGCCGGCAAGAAGGCCGCCTTTCGGCGCGAGGCGCAGCCCCGCAATGAGGAGCGCGCCCATCGCGCCGACGCTGGCGGCCTCCGTCGGCGTTGCAACGCCCGCAAGGATCGAGCCGAGAACCGCGATGATGAGAAGCAGGGGCGGCGGCAAGGTCTTCATCGCGGCGCGCCACACCTCGGCGGGCGGCCCGAGTTCGGCCGCCGGGATCGCCGGCGCCTTTTTAGGCTCGGTGACGGCGACGAAGATTTGATAGAGGAGGAAAAGGCCGACCAGGACAAGGCCCGGAATTAGCGCGCCGGCGAAAAGATCGCCGACCGAAACGGTCTCCGGCGCGAAGACGCCCTCTTCAAGTTGCGCTTTCTGATAGGCGTTCGAGATGACGTCGCCGAGCAGAATGAGCACGATCGACGGGGGGATGATCTGCCCGAGCGTTCCCGCCGCCGCGATCGAGCCCGCCGCGAAGGCAGGGTCATAGCCGCGCCGGAGCATCGTCGGCAGGCTGAGCAACCCCATCGTGACGACCGTCGCGCCGACAATGCCCGTCGAGGCGGCGAGAAGCGCCCCGACAATGGTGACCGATATGCCGAGGCCGCCGCGAAGCGAGCCAAAGAGTTTCGCCATCTCGTCGAGCAGCTCGGCGGCGATCTTCGACTTTTCAAGGATGACTCCCATGAGAACGAACATCGGCACAGCGATGAGCGAGGTGTTTGTGACCGCGCCGAAAATCCGTTGCGGAAAGGGCAGGACATAGGAAAGGTCGAAGACCCCGAAGGAAAGGCCGATAAGGGCGAAGGCGATCGCCGTCCCGGCGAGGCTGAAAGCGACCGGATAGCCCGCCATCAGGACCGCGCAGAGAACGACGATCATGGCGACGTCGAGCCATCCGGCGGCCGCGCAGACGCAAATCCCGTGCGCTTCGAGCCAGTCCATCGGCTAAGGCTCCCCGCGCAAGGTTTCGCCGGCTTTCGCCGCAATCGAAAAGCCCGCCATCGCCATCAGCACGGCGAAAGCGGGGATCAGCGATTTTAAGAGAAACACCGCCTGCACGCCCGATTGTTCGTTCGAGCCTTCGCGCACCGCCCAGGAATTGCCGACATAGCCGGACGCGGTCCACAAAATGAGAAGGCAAACGGGAAAGAGGAGGAAGTAAGTCCCAAGGAAGTCGATGAGCGCCTTCTTCTTCGGGGAGGCGCCGCGATAAAAAATATCGACGCGGACATGATCGTCCGTCAGCAGCGCATAGCCGCCGGCGAGGAGGAAAACGGCGCCATGCAGATAGGTGACGCCTTCCTGCATGAAGATGAAATTGACGCCGAAGACATAGCGCAGGATGACGACTGAAAGCTGTAGGAGCGCCATCAATAGAACGAGCCACATGGCGAGGCGTCCGACCCTGCGCGCCACGCCCTCAAAAACCGACGCCAGCGCCTTGGTTGCGCGCCGCGGCGCTTTTGCCGAAAGACCTGCTAGCGGCAGCAGCATCAGCGGGAAGAAAAGCCCTGCCGCGAGCCAGTTGAGGATGTCGCCGATCTGGGTCAGCATCGCCTAGAACGAAAATACGGCGCGGCGCGCGGCCATGAAGGCCTCGTCGGAAATCCGGCCCCATTCCTCAGAGCGCAGGAGCGAGGCTTTGTAGCTTTCGAAAATGCGTCGGGAAATGTCGTCGGTCGCGGCGATTTCCTCCAGAACGGCCTTCGATTCTCGGGCGAGCGCGGCAAGGATATCGTCGGGAAGACGGCGCAGCTCGACGCCGTGATCCTTGACAAGCTGCTCCAACGCGACGGCGTTGAAATGTCCGTATTCGGCGATCGATAGATGGTTCGCCTGATAGCATGCGCCGCGGATGATCGCCTGTTCTTGCAGGCTCATATCGTTCCAGAGCGCGAGATTGACGCCTGTACAAAACTGTGAGCCAGGCTCGTGAAAGCCCGGCCAGCAACAATATTTCGCCTCGCGGTAAAGGCCGAAAGCGAGGTCGTTCCAGGGTCCGACCCATTCGGCGCCGTCGATAGCGCCCGATTGCAGCGCCTGGTAAATCTCGCCGCCTGGCAATGCGACCGCTGAGGCGCCGACGCGCCGAAGCACCTCGCCGCCGACCCCCGGCATTCTCACTTTGAGGCCGCGCAGGTCTTCGAGCGAATTGATCGGCTTTTTGAACCAGCCGGCCGTTTGATGGCCGGTGTTGCCGGCCGCGAAGGGCTTGATATTGAACCGCGCGGCGAGTTCGTCCCAAAGCGCCTGTCCGCCGCCGAACTCCGTCCAGGCCATGATTTCGCTCGTCGTCATGCCGAACGGGACCGCGGTGAAAAAGGGATAGGCCTTCGACTTGCCGACCCAGTAATAATCCGCACCGTGATAAAGGTCGGCCGCGCCGCTTGAGACTGCGTCAAAGGCTTCGAAGGCGCCGACAAGCTCGCCGGCCGCGAACACCTTGACCCGCATCTGGCCGCCGCTCATCTCGGTTATGAAACGCGCGACGCGTTCGGCCGCGGCGCCAAGGCCCGGAAAGTCCTTCGGCCAGGTCGTCACCATTTTCAATTCGCGCTGGCGCTGGCCGGAGACAGGGCCGAACGAGCCCGGCGCGATGTCCCCGCAATCGCATCCGGCGAGCGCGACCGCGCCTACGGCGCCGCCCGCGAGGAACTTCCGTCGCTGCATCAATGCATTCCGCCCCACGCTTTATATCGTCGGCGGACGCTACACGCGCGCGAAGAGGAGTGCAAATCGCGGTCAGGCGCTTCGCCGGTCCATTCTGACCCAGCCCGAGGCGGTGAGCCGTTCAAGCGGCTGGAAATCTCGCTTGTAGTCCATCTTGAGAGAGCCCTCGACCCAATAGCCGAGATAGACATAGGGAAGCGATAGGTCGCGCGCGAGCGCGACATGGTCGAAGATCATGAACCGGCCAAGGCTCCTCGCCGCGTGGTCCGGCTCGAAGAAGCTGTAGACCATCGACAACCCGTCCGTCAGGCGGTCGGAAAGGGCGCAGGCGACAAGGCGCTCCTCGCCATCCTCCGCGCGCAGGGAATATTCGATGAGCATCGTCTCGACGGACGTCTCCTCGACCATGGACGCGTAGTCGAGGACGGTCATATCCGCCATGCCGCCATCATCGTGACGCGCGTCGAGATAGCCGCGAAGCACGGAATATTGCGTGCTTGTCGCTTGCGGTGGGCGGACGCGGCGGATGAGGTCGGCGTTTTTTGAAAGCGCGCGCTTTCGCGAGCGGGTGAGCGTGAAATCGTCGACGACGATCCGGACCGGCACGCAGGCCTGGCAGGCTTCGCAGGCGGGGATGTAGATGATGTTCTGTGAACGGCGGAAGCCGCGCCGCGTCAGCATGGCGTTCATCGACGGGGCGGACGCGCCCCCAAGATAGGAAAAGACCTTCCGCTCGGTTTTGCCGGCGAGATAAGGGCAGGGCGCGGGGGCCGTTATATAGAACTCGCCGCCCTCAAGGCCGAAGCGGCGGGTGACGTCTTCCTTGCGCATCGAGCGATCCTTAACGGAGGAATCTTAGCGAGCGATTAGCGGCAGGGCAATGAGGCGGCTTTTTCAGGCGCCGTCAAATTGCGCCGATCATGCGGAAATAGAGGGGGGCGGCGATGGAATAGGCGACCCAGAGGAGGATGATCAGCGGGCCGCCGACCGTGATGAAATCCCTAAATTTGTAGTGGCCGGGGGTCATGACGAGGAGATTGGTCTGGTAGCCGATCGGCGTCGCGAAGGGGCAATTCGCGCCGAAGATGACGGTGAGGACAAGCGCCTTTGGATCGACGCCGGCCTCCGCCGCGGCCGCGATCGCGATCGGGGTGAAAAGGACGGCCGTCGCGTTGTTGGAGAGGACATTGGTCGTCGCCGCCGATAAGATGAATATCGCCGAAATCAGCGCCGCGGGCCCGAAATTGTCGGCGATGAGCGCGATCATGCCGCCCAGAAGCTCGGCGCCGCCGGTTCGCTCCAGCGTCGCGCCAAGGGCGATCGAGGAGCCGATAAGGAGATAAATGCGCCGGTCGATCGCGCGCGAGGCCTGGCGAATATTGAGACAGCCCGTTGCGACCATGGCGAGCGCCCCGATAAAGGCGGCGACGGCGATCGGCGCGACATCGGTCGCGGCGAGGGCGACGACGCCGATGAAAATGGCGATCGCGGTTCTTGCATGACGGACGGCCGGAAGGCCGGTCATCGACCATTCGAGAATGAGGAGGTCGCGGTCGGCCCTCAGGCGCTGCACATTGGTCGAGGCGCCGACGATGAGGAGAACGTCGCCCGCCTCAAGCCGGATGGAATTGAGGTGGGTGCGGATCATTCGGCTGCGCCGCTCGATGCCGATGATGACGCAGTTGGTCTGATACTGAAATCCGATCTGCGCGATCGATCGTCCGATCATGCGCGAGCCCGGCGCGACGACCGCCTCGACCATCGTGAGCTGGGTCGAGCGCGGCGCGGGCCCTTCGACTTCGAGCGAGGTCTCGGCCATGAATCCTTCGAGGATTTCGGGATTCGATTTCAGGAGTTTTGTCAGCGCTTCGCGGGTCGCCGCGATGATGAGGACGTCATGCGGCCGAAAGGAAAAATCGTCATAGGGCGGCAATACCGCCTGACCGCGCCGCTGCACCATTCGAACGGTGACGTCGGGGAGATCGGGAAAAAGCCCCGAAACGGCGCCCTTGCCGACGAGCGGGTGGCCCGGCGTAATGTCGATCTGGGCGATGAATTGCTTGCTTTCGCGTTCGCCGCCGCGCTGATCGGGATTTTGCCGGCGCGGCAAGAGGAGCCGGCCGGCGGTCGCAAGATAGACGAGCCCGACCCCGCCAAGAACGAGCGCCAGCGGCGTCGGCTCGAAGAAGCCGAATTCATCGCCGGTCAGCGTCGTGAAGGAATTGGCCGCGAGGATATTCGTCGAGGAGCCGATAATTGTCGTCATGCCGCCGAGAAGGGCGACGAAAGAGAGAGGCATCATCAGCCGCGAGGCGGGGACTCGGCCTTGCGACGCGATCGCGGCGACAATCGGGATGAACATCACGACAACCGGCGTGTCGTTTAAAAAGGCGCTGATCAGCATGACGACGATGAACATGCCGCCGATGACGAGGATTTGATATTTTTCCAGCGCGGCGATGATCCATCGTGTCGGAATGTCCATCGCGCCGGACTGGAAAACGCCTTGGCCGATGATCAGAAGGCAAAGGATCGCGATCAGCGCGGGGCTCGCGAACCCGGCGAAGAGCTCGGCGATGGTCAAAACCGGCTTTCCCGTCTCGTCGAGCAGCGGCGCGCCGTGGAACAGCACGAGGAGCGCGGCGAGCGCGCCCGCCGAGACAAGCTCGATCGGAAACCGATCCGAGGCATAAAGGACGATGGTGGCAAGGATGATCGCCAGGCTTACCCACATCTGCCAAGGCGCTTCGGTGATAAATTCCATAGAAGTCCGGCGTGGTCCTCGCTATGCCTCGGGGCGTCCGTGTTCGCTGGGCCCCGCCGCCGCGGCCTTGTGGGCGGGCGCGGGCGGAGCCGCCCAGCGGCTCGGCATTTTCAGTGATTGGCGCACCACGCACAAGGATTAAGATATTGAATGCGTTAACCTTTGACCCCGCGCTTGCTGTCGAGGCCGGCGCATCCGCCCGATGACCGACCCGTTTCGGCCCCTGAAAGACGCCTTTGGCCGTTATGCGACGGGCGTGGCGATTGCGGGCTGCGCTGCTCCCAATGCGGGCGGCGGGGGGGCGCCGACTTTGTTGACCATCAACTCCTTCGCCTCGGTCTCGCTCGCGCCCCCTCTCGTCCTATGGTGCATTGAGCGGCGGACGTCGGTCTTTCCCGATTTCATGGCGGCGGACGGCTATTCGATCAACATTCTCCATGCCGGCCAGCAATCGCTTTCCGAGCGCTTCGCCAAACATGCGCCGCCGCCGCTTCCCGCGGACGACTATGAGATCTGGGAGACGGGCGCGCCGATCTTGAAAGACCGTCTCGCCGCGTTCGATTGTCGCATCGCTGAGCGCCATATCGCGGGCGATCATGTGATCCTCGTCGCCGAAATTGTGCGTTTTGAGTCGCGCGGCGGCGCGCCGCTCCTCTATTATGCAAGCCGATACGCAAAAGGTCCGGAGGCGGAGCAATGAAAGTCGCATTTCTAGGGCTCGGGGTCATGGGCTTTCCGATGGCGGGGCATCTTGCCGCGCGAGGCTGCGAGGTGACGGTCTATAATCGTTCGCTTGTCAAGGCCGATCGATGGGTCGACCGCCATCAGGGCCGCCAATCGGCCTCGCCCGCCGAAGCGGCCTCCGGCGCCGAGATCGTTTTTCTTTGCCTTGGCGACGACCCGGATGTGGCTGAGACCGCCGAAAAGATCGCGGGCGTCATGCGGCGGGGCGCTGTTCTTGTCGATCATACGACGGCCTCGCCCGCGCTTGCGCGCCGGCTCGCCGCCGAACTCAAGGAGCTTGGCCTAGGCTTTGTCGACGCGCCGGTCTCGGGCGGGCAGGCGGGGGCGGAGAACGGCAAGCTCTCGATCATGTGCGGCGGAGATGAGCGAGACGTCGAAAAAGCGCGCCCCGTCATGGCGGCCTATGCGGCGCGCATCGTTCATATCGGTCCGGCGGGATCGGGCCAGCTCGCCAAGGCCGTCAACCAGATCTGCATCGCCGGCCTGCTTCAAGGACTCGCCGAAGGAATCCATTTCGCCAAGGCCGCCGGCCTCGACATCGACCGCCTGCTGGAGGCGATTTCAGGCGGCGCGGCGCAGTCGTGGCAGATGGATAATCGCGCCAAGACCATGACGGCGGACAAGTTCGATTTCGGCTTCGCGGTCGACTGGATGCGCAAGGATTTACGGATCGCGCTCGCCGAAGCGCGGGCGAATGGCGCGCGCTTGCCGGCGACGGCGCTCATCGACCAGTTCTATGCGGACGTCCAGGCGATGGGCGGCGGACGCTGGGATACGTCGAGCCTCATTCGGAGATTGAACATCTAGATTTTTATTTTGTCGCGGATTTTATCCGAAAACCGGCTTCCGCATTTCGGAATGCGCTCTAATACGCCCGCGCATAGCCCATTTTAACCCGTCGGCGCAGATCATCCTTCTGGAGATAATCCTTGTGCCTGTTGTAAAGCGCGGGTTCGCCGACATTGAGATCGCGACGCGCTTGGTCGAGCGGCGTTTCGAGAAGTTTTTTCCAATCCTGCGGCAATAGCCATTCGGCTTCGCGGCCAAGCCGCTCGCCTTCGTCGAGGATTTTAAAGACGGGCACTTTCGGGTTAAGCAGGCGCTCCTTGACGCCCAGCGTGCGGCTTAGAAGATTGATGCCCTTGATCGACAATTGGCCGTAAGTGAAAGCGAGCACGGTCGCTTCGCCGACAAGGTCGCGGCCATAGCCGACCAAAACATGCCAGACATCGTGAAGCTGATAGCCCGTCGAAATGAAAACGCGCCGTCCCGGTTCGAGCTTTAAGGAGCGCGCATTGGCTTTCTTCTCATAGTCGACAAGACCTTCGGCGCCGATATTCTCCGCATCCATGAAACGGATATATTGTCCGCCCAGAGTCTCGGCGGGCAGCGCGCGCAGCCATTCCTTCTGCGCCAGCACGGGCGCGAGATCGGCGTTCTCGCGCATCATCCGCCGGCCGCCCTCGGTCGCAGCGAAGCGCTGGAAATTCTTTTCCGATTGCGGTCCGTCCAAGCAATCAAAGATGCGGAACACCTGGGCGGTGTCTTCCTTGTCATGCAGGAATTTCAGGAAGGCGAGCGCGGCCGAAAAGGGCTTCACATTCGACGGGAAACGGTCGAGCCGGTCGCCGGCCTGGTCGAGATCTGCGGTCACGGCGGTCATCTTCGCCTCCTTCAGGCGGCGGCTTTGGCGAGCTTGGCGACGCGCTCTTTGTCCTTGGCGTGAATCTTGGCGGCGTATCGATGATAAATGACCGGCGTTTCGATCTTCATCTTTTCTCGCACCTCTTCGAACGGCGTCGGCAGGAGTTCGCGCCAGTCTTGGCCGACGAGCCATTCGGCGTTCCGGCCGATCCGGCGCGCTTCCTTCAAACATTTGCCGATCGGCACGCTGGGCCAGAGGACGCGCTCGCGAAATCCGAGAAGCACGGCGAACATGGCAAGGCCGGTCGTCTTCAACTGTCCATAAGTGAATTCGAGGATGCACGCCTCGCCGAGCGCGTCGCGGCCATAGCCCGTCAGGCAGTGCCAGATGTCATGGAGCTGGATGCCGCTCGACACAAAGCGCCGCCGCGCCGGCTCTACATTGAGAATTCTGACATTCGCGCGCCTTTCGGCGTCGATGAGATCCATGGCGCCGACCATAATCTCATCGGTGAAGTCGATATAGCGACGGGCGAGGCTGCCTTTCGGCATGCGCTTCAGGCTGTCGCGGTCGCACAGGATCGCCGCAAGATCGACTTCCTCGCGGATCAATTTCCGACCCGTCTCAGTCGCGGCGAACCGTTGAAAGTTCCGCTCGGTCTGCGGTCCGTCGAGCGAATCGAAAACGCGGAATTGTTGCTGGGTGTCCTCCTGGTTGGCGAGAAGCTTCGTCGCCGCGAGTAGGGCCGAGAAAGGACGAATCGTCAGCGGAAAGGTCGGCGCGGGTTCGTTAACCATCGGATCCGTCCTGTTACATATTTGTTGACACTTTACCATCCGGCCTTGGTCCCAGCCAAGGGGTGAGGGGGTGTCGCCCGGCCGAATGATTGATGCAGATCAAGCGATCTGGGCCCCGTGCGTCGCGCGGGGTTCATTTCGGCTCGGGAATTGATCGGACGAACCTGTCCGCTGCGCGCCAGGCTCTCTTGCGCACGCCTGCGTTTACGGTATCTAGGGCCTCAGCGCGGGTATAGCTCAATGGTAGAGTCGGAGCCTTCCAAGCTCAAGATGCGGGTTCGATTCCCGCTACCCGCTCCAAGGAAATCCAGCAATCATAAGGCGTTAGCGTGAGCGACCGGCGCCGCGCCGCCGATCGTCCGCAGGGGCGTCGCCGCCGGCGTCCTCCGTCTTCTGACGATCGACGGCCACAGGAACTTCCGCGCGTCTCCGCTGTTTGTGATCGGCGAGGGGGAGGCGATTTTTGGACAAGCTGATAGCCTCATGCTCGAATCGTCCTATGTTTGTCCAAATCGCGGTTTCCAAAGAAGTCGGTAGAAGTCCGCACTTACGCGTCAGGCCAGCTAAGGGGAGGGGCTGGCGCTGACGGAGCCCAGAATGACTCAAAGAGTCGACAAGGCTGCGTCGACCCGCTCCAGCGCCGAAGGCGTGTTGGTAGGTCAGATGTTGTGCGCCTATGGCGAGATCGAATATGAACTCATCTCATTATTGAGCCTTATCACCGATCAAGCGCCGCTGCATTTGAAAACCATCTTCAAATTGCGTCGTCGCCGTGAACGTCTCGAAGTCATCGACGCCGTCGCGCGCGCGAAATTCATCGAGATCGGTCTTGGAGCGAAATATGTGCAGGCGATCGACGCGGTCGATTGTTGCCGCACGCTTTTCAGTCAATATGATTCCTGCCACTGGTTCCGTCGCGACGGACGATTGTGTTTCGTCGATCTCGAAGAATTCGCCGATGGGCGCGCCGCGCCGGCGGCGGGTTTTGAGGACAGCGGCGGCGCCTATGCGACGGATGCCGAGCTTTTGGGCGAGCAGACGAACTATTTTGATTACGCCCGGCTCTGCCTGGCGCATCTGCGCCGTGAAATCGAAGGCGGCGCCGAGCGCCGCGGGCCCATGCCGCCAAAGCGCATAAGGCCGCCTCTCCATCGCGGGGCGATCAATGATGACGCGCTTTACGGCCTCCCCGCTCTAAGGCCCGCTCTACGGAATGGGAAAGCGCGCCGCGTGAGGCGCGGCCGCTAGCGGTTTTTCTACTCCTCACCGGCCTCGGCCATCAGGCCGAGAAGGACGCCCGCGGCGACGGTCGCTGCGAGGGTCGGGATCGGGGCGCGCCGTAATTGGCGCGTGAAGACGCCAGCGGCGACGGCGTCGAGAGAGCCGGCGAAGGCGGTCAAAGAACCCATAAGGGCGCCGACGGGGTCGGCCGTCCTTGTCGCCTCGGCTTGCGCGGGCGGGTCGGCTTGCGCGGGCCGGACGGCGGCGCGGCGGTGTTGCACGGCGATAAGAACGGCGCCGATGAGGCCGAGAAAGACTCCAGTAAGGATGAGGGCGAGGGGGGGCGCAACGACGCCCGACAACGCCCAGGCGACGCCGCCGAAAAAGAAGAACGCCGCGCCGAGCATCAACGCGCCGCCAAACAAGAGGACGCCGACATCCTCAGCTATTTCATACGCGGTT
>JBFXBB010000030.1:0-14914 GCA_050183685.1 Amphiplicatus sp. | reverse complement strand
GGCGCAGAAGCGCGCCGCCGATCACCGCGGTCGCGATGCAGGCGAGCACCACCGGGAAAAGTCCGAAAGTCTGGCCCGCCGCGATCAAGACCGCGATCTCGGCGATCGGACCGGCGATGAAGAGGGCGACGAGCAGCAACCCAATCATAACGGAATGGTGTTTTCCTTCTTCCCCGCCCTATATAAGAGGGCAAGTGCAAGATTTAACCATGTCGGGACGCGCCCTCCAAAACCTATGGACCCTGTATTGCTGATTTTCGCCGGCGTCGCCTTGTTCGTCATCTGGCGGCTCATCTCGGTCCTCGGGACGAGGACCGGCCATGAGCAGCGTCGCGACGTCAATGGCGCGCCGCGGACGGTGCGGGCGAGCGAGACCCGGGCCGAGGCGGCCGCGCCGGCGACTGTTCCGGCGAAATCGAAGCCGGTCTCGCCCGAGGCGGCGCCGCTTCAGGCGGCCGATCCGGCCTTCGACGAGACGGCGTATCTGCGCGGCGCGCGCGCGGCCTATGAAATGATCGTCGAGGCCTTCGCGGCGGGCGACCTTAAAAGCATCCGCCGCTTCCTCAGTCAGTCCGTATACGATGCGTTCCGCGCGGCGGTCGCCGATCGCGAGGCGCGCGGCCATCAGACCGATTTGAAATTTGTCGGTCTCGACAAGGCCGCGATCGTTGCAAGCGAGGCGTCCGAGGGCGCGCTGACGGCGGTCACCGATTTCGCTTCGAACCAGGTGCGCGTCACGCGCGACCGCGAGGGCAATATCGTCGACGGCGACCCTTCCCGCATCGATCTTGTCCGCGATCGCTGGACTTTCTCGAAAAAGCTCGGTGCGAGCGACCCGAATTGGATTCTTGTCGCGACGGGCGGCGCGAGCTAAGCGAAAAGACCTGTTGTTCGCGCTTCTCGCCAGGGCGCCCTTGATGAACGCCGACCCCAAACAGCCCGGCCCATATCTCCCCCTCGCCAAGGGCGCATGGCTTGGTTTGCTCGCCGGCCTCGCCGCGCTCGCAGGTTGTGCGTCTTTCGACAGGCGCGCCGTTAGCTATGAGACTCATGCCCCGGCGCAGATCGCCTATGAGCCGGCGTCTTTCGATGATCTCGACGGCTGGCGAATGGACGATCAAGCCGCGGCGATTCCCGCTTTCTTGAGGTCCTGTGCGCGTCTTTCCTCCGAAGCGGATTGGCGCGCGCCCTGCGAGGCCGCGCGCGCGGTTGCGCCCGGCGAGGCGCGCGGCTTCTTCGAGCGCTATTTTCGCCCGGTGCGGGTCCTCTCCCTTCGCGCGCCCCTGACGCGCCGCGGGCGGCGGGCGGTGAGCGAGACCGGGCTTTTCACCGGCTATTACGAGCCGGTCTATCCGGCCTCGAAAACGCCGACGGCGAGATTTTCAGCGCCCGTTCTTGCGCGGCCGGACGATCTCGTCATGGTCGATCTCGGCGCCTTTCGCGACCAGCTCGCCGGCGAGCGCATCGCCGGCTTTGTCGAGCACGGCCGGCTTGTTCCGTATCCAGATCATCGCGCCATCAATGAGGGCGCGCTTGGGGACCGCGCAGTCCCGATCGCCTATCTCGATCCCAACGACCTTCTCTTCATGCAGATCCAGGGCTCGGGGCGGCTCGTCTTCGAGGACGGCTCGTCGCTCCGCGTCGGCTATGACGGCCAGAACGGCCGCCCTTATTTCCCGGTGGGCAAGGCGCTCATCGAGGAGGGAGCGCTCGCGCGAGACGAGGTCTCAATGCAATCGATCCGCGGCGTTCTTTCCGGGGCGGGCCCCGAGGCGGCGCGGCGCCTGCGCGAGACGAATCCGTCCTATGTCTTCTTCCGCGCCGCGCCGGAACGCGCCGATCCCGCGCTCGGCCCACTCGGTTCGGACGGCGTTCCGCTGACCCCGATGCGCAGCCTCGCGGTCGACCGGCGCTTTCACGCGCTCGGGGCGCCGGTCTGGATCGCGATTGCGGAAAGCGAGACGGGGCCGGCGATCCGCGGGCTCTTTATCGCCCAGGACACGGGCGGCGCGATCAAGGGGCCGCTGCGCGGCGACATTTATTTCGGTTCGGGCGAGGCGGCGGGCGAAAAGGCGGGGCGTTTCAGAGCGGAGGGAACGATGACGCTTCTCCTGCCCCTCCCCGTCGCGGCGCGTCTCATCGCTCCGGAGGCGCCGTGAAGCGCGGGCGCGGTCTTTCGGCCGGCGAGGATGCGCTCTGGCGGCGCGCAATGCGCGACGTGCGCCCCTTGCGCGGCCCCTCGCCGCAGCGCCCGGCGGGCCTTCCTCTCGGCGAGACGACGCGCGAGGCGATGACGCCCGTTTTCTCGCGTCCGCTTCCGCCGCGGCCCGCGCGGCGCGAGTCTGTTTTTGTCGCGGGCGATCCGGGCTTTGAGCGCCGCTTAAAGCGCGGCCGGCTTGGCGTCGAGGCGACGCTCGACCTGCATGGATTGAACGAAGCGGCGGCGCGGGCGCGCTTTGAGGGCTTCGTGCGGGACTCCTCGGCGCGCGGCCGCCGTTGCGTGCTTGTCATCACGGGAAAAGGGCGGCTGACGGACAACGTCCTGGCGCGGCCGCGGGGCGTCATTCGCCGCGCGTTTTTCGACTGGGTGGAGGAGGAGCCTTTGCGCGCGCTCATTGCGCGGGCCGCTCCCGCGCGGCCGCGGGACGGCGGCGCGGGCGCATTCTATCTCTTCCTTAAGGGCCTCCCCGCGCGGCGCTGACGCGCCTGCCGCTTGCGCGGCCGATGTCGGATTTCTCCCCCTCGTCGCCGCGCCGATTCAGGATCCGTTCGCCGCGAGCGCCCGCCAGATGAAATAAGCGGGGACCGCGATGAGCGCCGCCCAGAAAAGCAGGCGAGAGAGGCGGATATGCCAGGTCTCGGCCGCGTCTTTGAGGCGCGCCGAAAGGCCTTCGTTCCACCAGCGGCGCGGGGCGTGCTTCGGCAATTGGCGGGTCGGCCGGATCTCGTTTCCGTGGCGCAGTCCATAAGGCATCGCGGCGAGGACGAGCGTGCCGCGGTCTTTCCAGCGCGCGAAAGCGAGCTTCAGGGCGCCGTTCGCGACCGGCCCCTTGATGCGGCGGAAGAGACTGTGATCGAAATCGGCCGCGTCGAACTCGACGTCGAGCATGATGTCGGCGGGCTTGCCGGCCTCGCTGTCTTCATTGAGACGCACGACCGCGTGGCGGACGGCGTAGTTCCTCAGGAAATTCTCGACATCGCCGATCGAGGCGGCGGCGTCGTCGCGACGAAAGCGCAGCATCACCCTGACGCCGCGCTCGGTCGGCGTGTTATTCGGCCAAAGCGCGAGGACAAGCGCGGCCGCCGTGAGAAGCGCCCCGATAACGAGCGCGCCCCAATCGCCGAGCGCGACGGCGGCGGATGTCACCTTGAAGACGGGCGCGACGCCCTGCCAGCCGGCGACGCCGGCCGCGCCGACGCCGACAAGGATGAGGCCGGCGAGCAGGATAAAGCTCGCCATGCTCTTGATCCAGTTCGTATCCTTGATCTCATGGGCAAGGAAGCGCAGGCGCCGGAACCAATAGCGCGTGCGCGCATCGGTCGTCCGGTAGGCGTCTTCCGTCAGCGTGTCGTCGCGATTGATCTCGACCGCCATGAAGCGGGTTTTCTCGGCCGGCGCGTCGTCGAATTTATGGTCGATGATGACGTAATCGGACGAGCGCATCGCGACTTCATAGGGCAGCACCATGCCGAAGAGCTTGCTGCTCTGGGCCTCGGCGCCGAGGGTTGAGAAAAACCGCGTCTCATTGGTGATCGGATCGAAGAAAGTATTCGTCTGGCGCGCCGTGTTCGTGCTGCTCCGCGCCAGGCGCGCAAGTTCGCGATGCGGTTCGACCATTTGCGGCATTTCGCGGATGTCGACGCCGATCGCTTTCAGCCCGTCGAGTTTCGACTTGCAGCGGCGCGCCGCTTCCGGGCCGGCGAAAACAAGATCGATCCGGTCACGGATGAGCTTCTGGTCGGCCATGTCGATCGGCAGGCCCGCGCGCGGCATTTCCGCGTCCGCCGTTCCGGGCGAATTGCCGCTGCCGGAATCGACGGGTCCCCAGGATTTGCGGAAGCGCCTTTGCAGGGCCGAAAAGCCGGTGCCCGGATGGGCCGACTGGATGAGGTCGTAGAGCTGCGATTCATGGACGGCGAGGCACAGATCGTCCGTCGCTTCGATCTGCTCGACGGCAAGGACGCCGCCGAGTTTCGACAGCGCCCGAAGGCTCTCGAAATCATAGCCCGCATAGGGGTGATAGAAGGGCACGATCGCGAAATCGGCCGTGCCTTGCTTGACCGCCATCAAGGCGAGTTCTTTCGTCCTTAAGGGCTGGCATATGTCGGCGGCGTAATCGAAACGTTCGTTTTTCGAGGCGGTGTCGAATTCGCGCTCGGTGCGGACATTCAGAAGCCCGTCGCGGCCGCCGTCGAAGACGGTGCGGCGCGCGCGCGCGTCTTCGAGGAATTTCGTCGTCGCCTGATAGCCGAAGCCGTATTCCTCGCCGGTGAAGGCGATTTTCGGGCGCTTTTTCGGCTTGCCCCCGTCGAGAAAGCCGCGGCCGCGCTCGGGCGCGCGGTCCGGGGCCTTGTCCGCAAAGCGCGGATCGGCCTCCAGCGCATAATCGGCTTTCGATCGTCTTCGCGTCGCGGTCGCTGCGCCGTCTGCCATGACCTAGGCCCCACGATGCCCCTCAAGAAAACCAGATTAGCCTGTCATTAACGAATACGAAAGCCCGATGGGGACCCTGCCGGCCCTAGCCGCCAATAAGGACGCTTGTGACGCGCCGTCCGGGCAGTTTGCGCCGGGGCGAGGCCGCCGCCGCCGCGAGGCGCTGGGCCGCGCCTCCGGCGCCGGGAGCGGTCAGGCTTTTGGCGGCCTCAAGCTGCTGGCTCGCCCGCGAATAAAGAAGCCGCGCCTCTTCCAGCATCCAAAAGACCCGGTTCGCCATCACCCCGGCGAGCCCCAAAACCGCCAGCGTCGTCACAAAAATCGCGAGCTGGATAGCGCCGCCATGCGCCCCGATATCGGCCATCAGCGTCGCTATCGCGTCTTCATTGCTCATTGTCCGCCACCCCTTTTCCGCCGCGCGGCCCATTGATCCAAAAGGCCGTCATTCCCCGAAAGACTATATGCCATCGCCCGGCCGCACGGTGAAGCGCGGCCAGCGATCAGCGCGCCGTAATCCATCCAAACGCGCTATTTGACGTTTATCAAGCAGGAATATCGCCAATGTTAAGAAATTCACGCGATATATCACTAAAAGTTAAGAATTTATGTTGCGCTGCGAAAAATCTTAGGGAAGAATTTAACATGGTGCAAAGAGCCGGTCGGGGGGCCGAGGCCGACCCGGGGGCAATAAGCAAAGGGGCCATGAGAATGGTAAGAACAATACAGTTGATTTTGGCGCTTGCGACGATGGCGTTCGCCGTGGCCGTCATGGGGACGGCGTCGGCGCAAGAGACGGCCGACGCCGTCATCGCGGCCGACGCCGTCGATATGGCGGCCGCGGCCGAACCCGCCGAGGACGCGTCTTCGACGGCGCCGTCGCCGGACGCGACCTTCATCTTCAACACGCTCTCCTTCCTGATCATGGGCATGGTCGTCATGTTCATGGCGGCGGGCTTTTGCATGTTGGAGGCCGGATTCGTCCGGGCGAAAAACGCTTCGACGATCTGCTTAAAAAATATCGCGCTCTACGCGATTGCGACGGTGATGGTCTGGCTCACCGGCTACAATCTCATGTATGGCGACAACCCGACCGGCTATATCGGCACGCTCGCCATCTGGGCGGCGGACGATTCAACGCCGCTCGATGTCGGCTATTCGGCGAGTTCGGACTGGTTCTTCCAGCTTGTCTTCGTGGCGACGGCCGCCTCGATCGTTTCAGGCACGATCGCCGAGCGCGTGCGGCTGTGGCCGTTCTTCCTGTTCACGGCGGTCCTCACCGGCGTCATCTATCCGATCGTCGGCTCCTGGGATTGGGGCGGCGGCTGGCTCGATTCGAAATACGCCTTTTCGGATTTCGCCGGGTCGACGATCGTCCATTCCGTCGGCGGCTGGGCGGCGCTCGCGGGCGCGCTCGCGCTCGGTCCGCGCCGCGGCAAATATGGCGCGGACGGAACGATCCACCGCATCAACGGCTCGTCCATGCCGCTCGCCACGCTCGGCACCTTCATCCTCTGGCTCGGCTGGTTCGGCTTCAATGGCGGCTCGCAGCTCGCCCTTGGTTCAGTCGGCGACGCGGTGGCGATCTCGAATATCTTCGTCAACACCAATATGGCGGCGGCGACGGGGATTTTGTCGGTCGTCATTTTGTGCACGGTGCTGAAAGGCAAAGTCGATATCGGCTATGCGCTGAACGGCGCGATCGGCGGTCTCGTCGCGATCACCGCCGAACCGCTCGCGCCGGCGATCTGGCAGGCGGCCGCGATCGGCGCCGTCGCCGGCGTCATTGTTTTCATTGTGACGCCGCTGCTTGAAGCGATGCGCATCGACGACGTCGTCGGCGCGATCCCGGTGCACCTCTTCTGCGGCATATGGGGCACGTTCATCGTGCCCTTCTCGAACCATGACGCGTCCTATGTCGGCCAGCTCGTCGGCATCGGCGCGGTTGCGGCGTTTGTTTTCCCCGCAAGTCTCGTCTTGTGGTTCTTCCTTAAGTTCACGATCGGCATTCGAGCGAGCGCGCAACAGGAAGATGACGGTCTCGATGATTCCGAGATAGGCTCGCCCGCCTATCCGGATTTCGTGCGGGCGGCGGCTCCCGCCGAATAAGCGCGGAAAGCGGGCGGAGGGCCCCCTCCGCCCCGCATTCATCGAGAAGAGCCGGCGGACCCCTCGAACCCCGGTCCGCCGGCTTCTTTGTATCTTGAGGGGCGGGCGATAAATCCAAATCGGAATGGGCGGCCATCCTTCGTGACGCGCCCCTTGCGGGGCGCTCCTCAGGATGAGGCTTTGTCTTGCTGCAACACACGGGGCCTCATCCTGAGGAGCCTCGCGAAGCGAGGCGTCACGAAGGATGGCCGCGGGGCTCCTGTTGCTATCGCCCCCATGTTAAAAGGAAACGGGCTTGATCGAGTTGAACCTCGTCCCGCCCCGAGCGTCCGTTTACAGAATATATTTCGACAGATCCGCATTGCGCGTGATCGGGCCGAGCCGGGCCTCGACATAGGCCGCGTCGATCGCGACCGTCTCGCCCGCCCGGTCGGCGGCGGAAAAGGAAATCTCGTCGAGCACCGTCTCCATGATCGTCGCAAGCCGCCGCGCGCCGATATTTTCGACCGCCGCATTGACCGAAGCGGCCGCGTCGGCGATCGCGTCGACGGCGCTTTCCTCGAAGACGAGCGCAACGCCCTCGGTCGCCATCAGCGCCGCATATTGCTTCAAGAGGCTCGCCTCCGTTTCCGTCAGGATGCGGCGGAAATCGTCGCGCGTCAGCGCGGCGAGCTCGACGCGGATCGGAAGCCGGCCCTGCAATTCGGGAAGGAGGTCCGACGGCTTTGTCAAATGAAAGGCGCCAGACGCGATGAACAGCATGTGGTCAGTCTTCACGGGCCCGTATTTCGTCGCGACCGTCGCGCCTTCGATCAAGGGCAGGAGATCGCGCTGCACGCCCTCCCGCGAGACGTCGGCGCCCCCTCCCCGCTCGGCGCCGCGCGCGATTTTGTCGATTTCGTCGAGAAAGACGATGCCGTCGCTCTCGGCGAGCGCGATCGCCTCGCGCTGGATCGCCTCCTCGTCGAGAAGCTTGTCTGATTCCTCGGCGATCAGCGGCCGATAGGCGTCCTTGATTTTCAGCTTGCGGCGCTTCCTCGCGCCCCCGAAGGATTTGCCGAGAATGTCGGAGAGATTGACCATTCCCATCTGCGCGCCGCCGCCCGGCAGCTCGATCATCGGCATGGCGTTCGACTCGCGCAGCTCGATCTCGATCTCGCGCTCGTCAAGCTCGCCCTTGCGGAGCCTTTCGAGAAAGCTTGCGCGGGTCTCCTCGCGCGCCTCGCCGATGAGGGCTTTCAAAACGCGTTCCTCGGCGCCCGCATGGGCGCGCGCGCGGACGTCTTCGCGCTTTTTCTCGCGCACGAGGCCGACGGCGAGCTCGACTAGGTCGCGCACGATCGAATCGACGTCGCGCCCGACATAGCCGACCTCGGTGAATTTCGTCGCCTCGACCTTGAGGAAGGGCGCGCCGGCGAGCCGCGCGAGGCGGCGCGAAATCTCCGTCTTGCCGACCCCGGTCGGGCCGATCATCAAGATATTCTTCGGCGTGATCTCCTCGCGCATCGGTCCTTCGACCTGGCGGCGCCGCCAACGGTTTCTGAGCGCGATCGCGACCGCGCGCTTGGCGGCGTCCTGGCCGACGATGAAGCGGTCAAGTTCGGAGACGATCTCACGGGGAGAGAAGTCTGACATCGAGGCCTTCGGCGAGAGTGCGAAAGCGTCGATGTAGGCGTTCTTCGCCCGTTTCGAAAGACCGGCCGGCCTGCGCCCTTTCCGGATTTTTGGCCGCGGACCTGAATTGAGCCCGGATCCTAGGTCGGAATGGCGATCGCCGGCGCGAAGCGGGTCGCGGTGAAAGTCAGGCCGTCGGCGTGCGGGCCGAAATTGATGAGGAATTTGAATTCATAGGTCAGCTCGATCTTCTTGAACGAAACGCCGTCGACGGTTTGATCGGTCACCGCGACGTCGAGGCGATCGCGCTCGGGCGCGCTGAAGCGGGCCTCGACGGCGTTGACGATCGCCGAATCATTGCCCGGCCCGGCGATTTCGAGGGCGCGCAGGCCCGCCGCGCTCGCCGCATTGAGGCGATTGCTCTCGTAAAGCGCGCGCCCCGATTCGAGCGCGCCGAGCACGGAGGCGAAAATCAGCGGGCAGACGATCGCGAATTCGAGCGCCGCCGCGCCGCGCCGGTCGGAGAGCGCGCGCCGGATCATCCTAGCGCACCTGAACGCGCGTTTCGGCCCGCAAATCTATATCGGGGATGAAAAGCGCGCCATAGGTCTTCTCCGCCGAAAGATCGTAGAAGATATAAGCGGGCCGGCTTGCGCACACCGTCGTGCAGGCGACGGCGGCGCTCTCGCTGGAGCAGCGGCAGGACCGGACCGCGTCGACAAGCGGCAGGCCGCCAAGGCTGACATCGTCGCGGTCCTGGCTGTCGACGCCCGAGGCCGCCGCCTCCATCAAATCGCGCAATTCGGCGGTGTCGCTGACCCCCGCCATCACGAATTCGGCGCCCGTCCGCACGGTCTGCTGCAACCGGATCTGCTCGCCGATCGCCAGGCCGAGATCGGCCATGACGAGGATCGCCCCCATCACCATCGGCGCAAAGAGCGCGAATTCCGTCGCCGCGATAGCGCGCCGGTCGCGGAGGAAACGCGGCGGGAAAAAGCGCTTTGCGTGGTTGTTCATCGCGGTCACTCCACAATTCGAATCGTTTGCGCCGTCCGCACTTCCTTCGTGCCGGAGGCGGAGCAAACGGTGTCGAAATCCGAGCTGCCCCAGAAGGTCACGGTCGAGCCGATGACCTGCGTGCACTGGCCGGCGGCGAAGCTTGCATTATTGCCGGTGAAGGTGATGTCGGAGTTCGGCGAGTAGACCGCGCCGACGATCGAGACGCCGGAATTCCCCGTCAGATCGAGTTCGCCCGCGCTGTCGCGGTCGCCGAAGATCGCGAGGCCGGAATAGATCCCGCTCGTCGGCGCGGTGATGTTGATCGTCGAATTGCCGCTGACTTCCATTGTCGACGTTCCGGCCAGAAAAATCGTGACGCCGGTTCCGGTGATTGTGCGCCCGCCAGTGAGCTTCACGTCGCTGTTGTTGAGAATATAGACTCCCGGCGACAGCACGATGTCGCGATTGATATTCCCGACATTGTTGTAGCAGCCGGGCGCCGGCGTCGACGGGTTGCCGGCGTTTGTGAAATTGTTTCCGTTCTGACAGCCCGTGACGCTCGGTTCCGGAACGCCTGCGTAAGGGTCGGGCGTTACGGGCCCATATTCGATCGGACCCGGACAATCCGTATAGGTGATGGTGTCGTGGCTGTCATAGACGCCGCCGACGGTCGACACGCAGCCCGTGACGATATTGACCGCGCCGCCGGTCGTCAGCACCGAGGTCGGCGAGGTCGAATTCGCCGCGAGGTCGCAGCCCGTCAAGGTGACGTCCGACGAGCCGCCGGCCGCGATCGTCGCCGACGCGGTCGGATTGAGCGCGAGAATGCAGGCCGGCCGTCCGTTCGAGACGAGCGCGACGGCGCTCACCGTGAAGGCGACGGGCGTTTGCGTGAAAATGCCGGTGAAGCGGCGGGGAATGGCATTGTCGAGAAAAACCTGCACCGCCGACGCATTGCCGGCATAGGCGCCGCTCGTCGGCGGCGTCGCGACGGTGATGCCGGCCTCGCCGAGATGATAGCCGCCGCGCTCGGCGACCGGCTTGGCGACGGCCTTGAGCGCCGAATTGCTCTTCACGCCGGAGCGAAGCTGCGTCGCGGCGGCGTGCGCGGAGACGTCGGCCGCGTCCTGAAGATGACGGCGCGAAAATTCCCAATAGCCCGCCTCGGCGCCGAAGGCGAGCGCGCCGATCAGGATCGGCATCAAGAGCGCCATCACGATCGCGGCCGCGCCGCGCCGGTCGCCGGCGAACCCTTTGATAGTCCTTATACGCATAAAACACCCTTGGCTGACCAGGCCATGAACGCAAGGGGGAAATCGTCCCCCGCGCCGGGCGTTAATTTCCGAATATTTTCTTGCGGAAGGTTTTATTAAGGACTGTAAAAACGAGGGCGCCCGCACAGACTTTCTTAAACGTAATGAACTGGCCAAGCCCCTGATTTCCCTGCATATTATGATATGCAGGGCGCGCCGTTTCTGGCGAGACAGCGTTAATTTCCCGCGAGCGTTTCGAGCGTCAGCGAGGCGTTCGTATAAACGCAGATCGCCGCGGCGACGGCCATCGCCTTTTTTACGATCGCTTCAGCGCCGAGATCGGTTTCGTCGTAAAGGGCTCTTGCCGCCGCGCGGGCATAATCGCCCCCGGAGCCGATCGCGGCGACGCCATGCTCGGGCTCGATGACGTCGCCGGCGCCGGTGAGGATCAAGGTGACGTCCTTGTCGGCGACGATCATCATCGCTTCGAGACGGCGCAAATAGCGGTCGGTGCGCCAGTCCTTGGCGAGCGCGACGGCGGCGCGCGTCAATTGCGCCGGATATTGCTCAAGCTTGGCCTCCAGTCGTTCGAGCAGCGTGAAGGCGTCGGCCGTGCCGCCCGCAAAGCCGCAAATGACCTTGCCGCCGGCGAGGCGGCGGATCTTCTTCGCATCGCCCTTGACGATCGTCTGGCCCTGGCTCACCTGCCCGTCGCCGCCAAGCGCGACGACGCCGGCGCGCCGCACCGAAAGTATCGTCGTTCCGTGCATCGCCTGTCCCATCGGCGGGAAATGGGCGCCCCGCCCCTGCCCCGTCAAGTCCTTAGCGCCCATCAAGTCCTTGAAGGAGGTGTATTTTTACCCTCGCAAGGGTATAGACTGGCGGTTTGAAAGGAGCCTTCCCTCATGCGCGCCGCGACGATCGAGCGAAAAACCCGCGAGACCGACATCTTCGTCGCCCTCGAAATCGACGGCGGCGGCGAATATGACGTCGAAACCGGGATCGGCTTTTTCGACCATATGCTCGGCGCCTTCGCCAAGCACGCCGCGCTCGACCTCAAGGTCCGCGCCGAGGGCGATCTCCATATCGACATGCATCACACGGTCGAGGATGTCGGCATCGTCATGGGTCAGGCGTTTTTGCAGGCGCTCGGCGATTGCGCCGGCATCCGGCGTTTCGGCCACGCTTATATTCCGATGGACGAGACGCTGTCGCGCGCCGCGCTCGACATTTCAAAGCGGCCCTATCTCATTTGGAAGGTTCAATTCGCCCGCCCGAAGGTCGGCGAGATGGACACCGAGCTTTTCAAGGAATGGTTCCACGCCTTCGCCATGAATGGCGGGCTTTGCCTCCATGTCGAGACGATCTACGGCGAAAACACGCATCACATCATCGAGTCGTGCTTTAAGGCGACGGCGCGGGCCCTGCGCATGGCCGCGGAAGTCGATCCGCGTACGGAAGGCGCGAGCCCCTCGACGAAAGGCGTCCTCGGCGCGTAGCGCTTCGCCCCCCGCCTCCATCCGGCGATGTTCTTCTCCGTCATCCCCCGCTTTCGCGGGGGCGACGGTGTGGAGAACGACGTCGGCGGCGTTGATTTCTCGCTCGCCGCTTGGCGAAAATGCGTTGGCCCCCTACCCGCTCGCGCCGCTGAAGAACAAGAGATAAACGACCGCGAAGGCGACGACGATCCCGAGAGTGGAAAGCGCCAGAATATACCGCACATGGTCGCCGGTATGGCCCTGGCGGACTTGTTCGGTCGTCAGACCCGTTGTGACGCCCGTCGCCGTATCTTCCGCCGGCACGAGGATCGCGCTGTCGGTGTTTTGACGTTCCGCCGCGATGTCGGGCGGCGGCATGTGTTTGATTGTCGACGTCATGGCAAGCTCCCTTGGACGGCCTTGCTCAGAATAAAAGAACACGCGCGGCGGGACCGATGTTCCATTCGCCGCGATGAACGCGCGCGCCAAATAGGGCGCGCCCCTGTATTTTCCGCCGCGCCGCGCGTAAAAGCGCGCCATGAGCGATGCGATCGCGATCATCGATTACGGCTCCGGCAACCTCCGGTCCGTTGAAAAAGCGGCGCGCGCCGCCGGCGGGGCCGCGCGCGTCGTCGTCACGGCCGATCCTCAAATCGTTTCGACGGCGGACCGAATTATCCTGCCCGGCGTTGGCGCCTTCGCGGCCTGCATGACGGGGCTCGCCGCGGTCGACGGCATGATCGCGGCTTTGGAACATGCCGTTCTGGTTGCGAAACGGCCCTTTCTCGGCATTTGCGTCGGGATGCAGCTCCTCGCCGAGAAGGGCCGCGAATTCGGCGAGACGCCGGGGCTCGGCTGGATTCCGGGCGTCGTCGCGCCGCTTCAGCCGGCGGATCCCCGCTTCCGCGTCCCGCATACGGGCTGGAACGCGGTGCGCGCGCGCGCGCCGCACCCGGTTCTCGAAAGCCTCGGTCACCATCCCCGGGATTTCTATTTCAACCATTCCTTTCATTTCGAGGCCGAAAACGACGCGCATATATTAGGTGTTGCGGAGCATGGGCCGCGCATCGCCGCGATTGTCGGGCGCGACAATCTCCTTGGCGTGCAATTCCATCCGGAAAAAAGCCAGGCGGCGGGCCTTGCCCTTTTGGCGGATTTTTTGAAATGGCGGCCCTGACGCTCTATCCGGCGATCGATCTGAAAGGCGGGCGCTGCGTCCGCCTGCTGCACGGGAAAATGGACGCGGCGACCGTCTATCACGACGACCCGGGCGCGCAGGCCGCGGCCTTCGCCGGCATGGGCTTTGACCGGCTCCACATTGTCGATCTCGACGGCGCCTTTGCGGGCAGGGCCGAAAATGCGGCCGCGGTCGAGGCCATTCTCAAAGCGTCGGCGGCGAAAAAGCAGCTTGGCGGCGGGATCAGAAGCCTCGCGGCGATCGAGGCCTGGCTCGAAAAGGGGATCGACCGCGTCATTCTCGGAACGGCGGCCGTCAGCGCGCCCGATCTCGTCAAAGAGGCGGGCAGGCGCTTTCCGGGCCGGATCGCCGTCGGGATCGACGCCTTGGAAGGGAGGGTCAAGACGCATGGCTGGGCCGGGGAGGGCGGACTCGCCGCGCTCGATCTCGCAAGGCGCTTCGAGGACGCCGGCGTCGCCGCGATCGTCTACACCGATATCGGCCGCGACGGCGCCTTGACGGGCGTCAATGTGACGGCGACGGCGGCCCTGGCGGCGGCTGTCGGCATTCCGGTCATCGCCTCGGGGGGCGTCGCGGGCAAGGCGGACATCGCCGCGCTCGCCGCGGAGGCGAAAATCGAGGGCGCCATTCTCGGCCGCGCGCTTTATGAGCGCCGCCTTGCCCCGGAGGAGGCCTTCGCGGCGGCCCGCCGCTAGAGAGGGGCGAGGGCCGCGCGCTGAACGGGCCGCTCGGCGAACGGCGCGCCGCGCGCTATGCTGCCTTCTGGGGAAAATCGGATCGGGGTATCGGGGATGACGCCGCCAAAGGCGCGTTCGAAGGAGGAGCTTGAGATCAAGCTGCAAGGCGCGGCGGGCGACATCGCCGCGCTTCGCCGCTCGCATGTCTTTGCCTCGCTCTTGGCCGAAAGCCCGAGTTGGGAGCGGCTCGTCTCGACCTATTATGACAGCCCCGATGCGGCGCTGTCGAAAGCGGGCGCCTCGCTGAGGCTGCGCGAGGAGGCGGGCGGCCTCGTGCAGACGGTCAAGCAGCGCCGCCGAAACGGCGCGCTTTGCCGGCTCGAAGAAGAGCGCGCCGTCGGCTCGGCGAGCGTCTTTCCGCTGCCGCCGGAAGACGACGCGCTCGCCGCGCTCATCGCCGGGGCCGCGCCGCTCGCCCCGGTCGCGCGCACGGTGACGGATCGCTGGGCCGCGGTGCTCCAACAGCATCGTACACGGATCGAGGCCGCTCTCGATCTCGGCCGCGCCGAGATCTTGAAGGACGGGCGCCCCGCATTGACGGCGCCGCTCGCCGAGGCCGAGCTTGAGCTTCTTGAGGGCGAGCCGGAGACGCTTTTTCGCGTCGCGCGGCTCTGCCTTGAGGAGGCGGACGGGCGCCTGCGCCTCGGCGCGGCGACGAAAGAGGACCAGGCGCGCCGCCTCGTCGACGGCGCGCCCGCGCTCGCGCCGGAAAAAAATCTCGCGCTCGACGCGGAGGCGGCGGTCGGCGACGCGTTCGCCGCCGCCCTGACGGCGGCGGCGGTTCGCGTCATCGAACTCGCCCCGGCGGTGACGGATTTGCGGCTCCCCGAGGGCGTTCATCAGATGCGCGTCGCGCTGCGGCGTCTGCGCGCCGT
>JBFXBB010000029.1:0-15723 GCA_050183685.1 Amphiplicatus sp. | reverse complement strand
ATTATGACAAATTAGGGAGCAAGATTCAGAAAGGAGCAAGATCATGCGCGGCGCTCGAATGATCGGCGCCTTCGTCGCGGCGGCGGCGGTCGCCTATGTCGCCGCGGTCGTCTTTTTCACGCAGCAGGTCATCGCCAAGCAGGCGGCGGTCGGCGCGCGCTACACGCTGTCGCAGCAGGCCGAGACTTATCTCGCGAATTTCACGGGGCTCGGCCTTTACGGCGCGGTGCTGACGACGGGGCTCCTTATCGGCTTTCTTGTCGGGGCGCTCGCCAGGCGTTTCGTGAGGCCGCTTGCGCGCATTGCTTATCCGCTCGCCGGCGCCGCCGCGGTCTGGACGGCGATCACGCTCATTGAGACGCGGCTCGGCGGCGGGGCGGGGGTGATCGGCGGCGCGCGCGATGCGCTGGGTCTTGCGCTGCAATGCGGCGCGGGCGCGCTCGGCGGCGTTGTGTTTGCGGCGCTGCGCCCGCATTCCTAGGCCGTCGCGCTTGCCCATTCCGCATCCGGCGTTTTTGCGCTAGAGGGGCGCGCCATGACCCGCGCCGCGCCCGTTTCGCCGAAAATAGGCATTGTCAGCCTTGGCTGCCCCAAGGCGCTTGTCGATTCCGAACGCATCATCACGCGTCTTCGCGCCGAAGGCTATGAAATCGCGCCCGACTATCAGGGCGCCGACGCGGTGCTCGTCAACACTTGCGGTTTTCTTGATTCCGCCCGCGCCGAATCGCTTGAGGCGATTGGCGAGGCGATCGCGCAGAACGGCCGCGTCATCGTCACCGGTTGTCTCGGCGCCGAAGAGGCCGTCATCCGCGCCGCCCATTCAAAGGTCCTTTCGATCACCGGCCCGCATCAATATGAGGCGGTGATGGAAGCTGTGCATGACGCCGTTCCGCCGGCGCATGATCCGCTTTTCGATCTCGTTCCGCCGCAAGGGATCCGGCTGACGCCGCGCCATTACGCCTATCTTAAGATTTCTGAAGGCTGCAATAATACATGCAGCTTCTGCATCATTCCCTCCATGCGCGGGAAGTTGAAGAGCCGACGCGTTGACGCGGTCTTGAAGGAAGCCGAAAAGCTTGTCGCGGCTGGCGTGAAAGAGCTTCTCGTCATTTCGCAGGACACGTCGGCCTATGGAGTCGACCTGAAATATGCGTCTTATCCTTGGCGCGATGCCAATTATCAAACGCGCTTTCTCGATCTCGCGCGCGGCCTTTCCTCGCTCGGCGTCTGGACGCGGCTGCACTATGTCTATCCTTATCCGCATGTCGACGACGTCGTCGCGCTGATGGCGGAGGGAAAGCTCCTCCCTTATCTCGACATTCCCTTTCAGCATGCGAGCCCGAAAATTCTCAAGGCGATGCGCCGTCCGGCGGCGCAGGAGGAGACGCTCTCGCGCATTCACCGTTGGCGGACGATGCGCCCTGACCTCGTCTTGCGCTCGACATTCATCGTCGGTTTTCCCGGCGAGACGGAGGAGGATTTCATGCGCCTTCTCGACTGGTTGAAAGAGGCGCGCCTTGCGCGCGTCGGCTGCTTCAAATTCGAGCCCGTCGCGGGGGCGCGCGCGAACGACCTCGAAGGCGCGGTCCCCGAAGAGGCGAAGGAAGAGCGCTATCACCGATTCATGGCGGCGCAGCAGGCGATTTCGGCTGATATTCTGGCGGGCTGGGTCGGACGCGAGATGGACGTTCTTATCGACGAGGTCGACGCCGAAGGCGCCGTCGGGCGGTCCTATGCGGACGCGCCGGAGATCGACGGTTCGGTGATCCTAGAGGGCGAGACCGAATTGCGCCCGGGCGATATGATTCGCACACAGATAACGGACGCGGACGAATATGATCTTTGGGGAGAGGTTGCAAGACCGTAGGCGGCGGGTTCGCGGGGGGACGAGGGGCCTTTCCAAAACGCCGCCCGCAACCTACAACCGGCGATCTTATGAAGGACGATCTCGCCAGCCTCATTAGAAAGACCGCGGCGCGCGTCAGGACGCGGGACTTCACCTGGGTCGTCGCGATCAGCGCCGGCATCGGCCTTGTCATGTGGGCGGCCGGCCTTGTCGCCGATTGGCGCCTGCCGCTCCTCGCCTTTGGCGCGTTCCTCGCCGCCCTCGCCGTCCGCTACAGCTTCTCGCCGGGCCGCGTCTGGGCGGAGCCCGTCCAGCGCGTCGTCGAGGCCGAGATCGTCGCGCGCGAGGCCGAGCTTTCAAGCCTCCGATTGACGCGCGGAGTCGCCCAGGCGCTTCCCGAGCCGCTTTTCATCGTCGATGGCGGCGGGATCGTCGAACTCGCCAATCCCGCCGCCGAGGAATTCGTCGGGGCGACCGGCATAGAGGGCCGCCATTTCGCCGCGGCGCTGCGGGCGCCCTCCGTGCTCGAAGCCGCCGAGTCCGCGGCGCGTTCGAATCTCGTTCAAAGCGTTGATTTCACGACGATCGGGGGCGTCGAGCGCTTCTGCCGCGCTTTTGTCGCGCCCCTGAACGCCGTCGGCGCCGCGCCGCGGACGCTCATTTTCATCCGTGATCTGACGAGCGAAAAAAAGCTTGAGCAAATGCGCGCCGACTTCATCGCGAGCGCGAGCCACGAGCTTAGAACGCCGCTTGCCTCGATCCTCGGTTTCATCGAGACCTTGCGCGGTCCCGCCAAGACGGACGACGAAGCGCGCGAGCGCTTCCTTTCGATCATGCAGGGTCAGGCCGAGCGCATGCAGCGCCTCGTCGCCGATCTCATGTCGCTCTCGCATATCGAATTGAACGAGCATGTGCCGCCGAGCGCGACGCTCGACCTTTCCGAGATCGCGAGGGACGTCATCGATTCGATCTCTCCCTTGCTCGATCAGTCCGGCGCGATCGTCGACTATGAATGCGCCGATGACGGACCATTCGTCATTCTCGGCGACAAGGACGAGGTCTTCCAGGCGATCCAAAATCTCATCGACAACGCCGTGAAATATGGCGGCGAGCCGGCGCTCGTCAAAGTGCGGGTCGGGCGGGGCGGCGCGCCCTCGATCGCCGCCGATGGCGAAATTGCGCACCGCGCCGGCGATTCCGCCGTCCAAATCGCCGCCCGGCGCGCGACGGACATCAATGATCTCGTCTTCGTGCAGGTCCGCGATTTTGGGCCCGGGATCGAACGCGGCGACCTGCCGCGCATCACCGAGCGATTCTATCGCGTCAATATTGAACGCAGCCGCAAGCGCGGCGGCACCGGGCTCGGCCTCGCCATCGTCAAGCATATCGCCAACCGCCATAAGGGCGGCCTCCAGGTCGAGAGCCGGCTCGGCGGCGGCACGGCGTTCACTTGTTATTTCAAGGGGGTCCGCGCCCCGGCCCCGGGCGCGGCGACGGCGTAATTCTCCTGGCGCACGAATTGCGCTAATTTTTCCTGGCGGTTACAAGATTTTGTCACAAAAATAGAGCAAACAAACCGTCCGCTGGAGACTCGCCTGAACGGCTATTCCTTGAGTAAGCGGCCGCCTCCTCCGAGCCTTGCGATCGGCCCAGCGCGTTGGAAAGGAATGAAATTTCAGATGGCGATGGCTCAGCAGCGCGCGGGCGACGGGCTCATGAATCTCAGTGTCGAGCTGGCGCAGATGGCCGGTCTCGTCGAGAGCCATCTGGCCGAGGCGATCGCTGCTTTTGAACGGCGCGACGTGGCGAGCGCCGAAAAGCTGATCGCCGCCGACGCCAAGATCGACGACTTCCATTTCGCGATCGAGTCAAAGGTGATGGCGCTCCTCGCGGCCGGTCCGTTTCCACCGGCGGCGCTGCGCGAGATCATGACTTATATGAAGGTGTCGGGCGAGCTTGAGCGGATCGGGGATCTCGCCAAGAATGTCGCCAAGAGGACCCTCGTCGTCAGCCGCGAGCGCCCGCCGAAGCCCTATGCCGGCGTCGCCCGCATGGGCCGGGCGAGCCTTCGCCAGATCGGCGACATTCTGAACGCTTTCAGCGCCCGCAATCTTTCGGCGGCGAAGGCCGTTTGGGGCGGGGATGATGAGCTCGACGAGCTCTATAATTCGGTCTTCCGCGAGATATTGGTCTCGATGATGGAGGACCCGGCGAACGTCAATTCCTGCACCCATCTTGTCTTCATCGCCAAGAATTTCGAGCGCGTGGGCGATCATGCGACCAATATCGCCGAGGCGGTGCACTTCCTGCTGACGGGCTCGGCGCTTGCCGACGAGCGCCCGAAAGGCGACGAGACCTCCTTGACCGCCGTCAAATCCCCAAGCAAGGGGGAGCCGGATAAGAAGGAAGGCGCGCCATGACGTTGACCCGGGTGCTGGTTGTCGAGGATGAAGAGGCGTTGGCCACTCTTCTCGACTACAATCTCCGGCGGGAGGATTTTGAGGTGGCGATCGCCGGAGACGGCGAGGAGGCCCTCGTCAAAATCGACGAAAGCGCGCCGGACATCGTCATTCTCGACTGGATGCTGCCAAAGATATCCGGGATCGAGGTTTGCAGGCGTCTCCGGGCGAAGGCGGAAACGAAAAACATCCCGGTCATCATGCTGACCGCCCGCTCAGAGGAGGCCGATCGCATTCGCGGCCTTGAGACGGGCGCCGATGATTATCTAACAAAGCCATTCTCGACGAATGAACTTGTCGCCCGCGTTCGGGCGGTGCTGCGGCGCATCAGGCCGGCGCTCGTGCAGGATCAGGTCAATCACGGCGACATCAAGATCGATCGCACGGCGCATCGGGTCTGGCGAGAGGACAAGGAAATTCATCTCGGGCCAACCGAATTCCGCCTGCTCGATCATCTCATCCAGCATCCGGGCCGCGTTTTCTCGCGCGAGCAGCTTTTAAACGCTGTCTGGGGATCGGACGTCTTTGTCGAGGTCAGGACCGTCGACGTCCATATCGGCCGGCTCCGAAAAGCCCTGAACAAGCACAAGCAGGGCGATCCGATCCGGACGGTGCGGTCTGCGGGCTACGCCCTTGATCCGATAGCGGCGTAAGAGGTTGTAGGTTGTAAGTGGGCAGGGCGTCGGCTCGCGCCTACCCAACAACCAGATTAGCTGGCCGCGCGCCGCCGCGCCTCCGCGATGCGCGGGGTCTCGATGCGGCGCTCCTTGCGGGGCTGCGCCGGCTGAAAGGCGAGATGCGCATGGTAGGCGCAATAGGATTTTCCGGCGGGCGTGCTTTGACCGCAGAAATGGAAGTCGTCGCGCGCCGGATCGCCGATCGGCCATTTGCACATATTGCCCTTAAGCGTCGAGACCGTCGTCCGGTCGCCGCCTTCGAGAACGAGCGGGGCGATGAATTCCGGTTCAGGAATGACCGGCCGCATGACGGGCTCATGCGCGAATTCTTCGATGCCGGCTTCTTCCCCGTCGAGGCTCCGCCCGCGCTGGGGCTTGGCGGGCGCGGCGCGCCCGGAAAGGCCGAGGCGATGCACCTTGCCGATCACGGCGTTGCGGGTGACCCCGCCCATTTTCGAGGCGATTTGACTCGCCGACAGCCCCTCCGCCCACAGTTTTTTCAAGAGCTCGACCCGCTCGTCATTCCACGCCATCTCGAATGCTCCTTTTCAAGGTCGGGCGGCCGAGAATACGCGCGACCGCTGCCCGTTCTTAGAATCTATATGTAGTAGGACCTGCTGCTGTCGCTCAGCACGACGCCAAGATATAGTAGATCATGGGGACGGAAATACAATATTTCGCGCTAGCCTATTTTTGCACACCATATGTTGAGAAACCGAATTGTCGAAGCGGTAGAAGCGCTTAGGTCATTCGGGAAGAAGCGCGCGCGACCACGTCCTTGTGACGCGCCGACCGTCCCTCGGGATGAGGGCTGCGCTTGACCCGCGCCCCTTGACGCCCACAAGGTCCCTTTGATGCTCGATCAACCGCACCCCGTCGCCGCGCTTTGCCCGCCGCCCGCTTTCGGCGAGCGCCGTTTCGACGGCATAAACTGGCTTGGCCTTTGGACCCTCATCGTCAAGGAAGTGCGGCGTTTTATGAAGGTGGCCTTCCAAACGATCGCCGCCCCCGTCATTTCGACCATGCTGTTCCTCGTCGTCTTCATGCAAGCCTTCGGGACGGCGCGCGCGGCCGTCAATGGCGTGCCTTACATCGAGTTTCTCGCGCCTGGCCTGATCATGATGGCGGTATTGACGAATGCGTTCCAGAACTCGTCCTCCTCTATCATCATCGGCAAGGTCCAGGGCTCGATCGTCGAAGTTTTGATGCCGCCCTTGTCAGCGGTCGAATTGACGATCGCCTTTGTCGTCGGGGCGGCGGCGCGGGGGCTTCTCGTGGGTCTTGTCACTGCTCTGACGAGCGCTTTCTTCATGGCGTTTTCAGAGACGCCGATGGGATTCGCCGCGCTTTGGGCCGTTCTCTATTTCAGTGTCGGGGCGGCCTTGATGTTCGGCATGATCGGCATTGTCGCGGGCGTTTGGGCGGAGAAATTCGATCAGCTCGCGGCGGCGACGAATTTCGTCATCACGCCATTGACCTTTCTTTCCGGCACTTTCTACGCGATCAAAAGTCTTCCCGAGCCGTTTTTGACGGCGAGCCATTTCAACCCGGTCTTCTATCTCATTGACGGTTTCCGCTACGGCTTCACGGGGGCCTATGAGGCGCCGCTTCTGGTCGGCGCGGCCGTGACGCTCGCGATCAATCTTGCGCTCGCGCTTTGCTGCTACGGCCTTTTTAAGTCCGGCTATAAGCTGAAGAGCTGAGCGTTGAACGCCTTTCCCGATATCCGTCTCGCGGCGGGCGACGATTCGGTCCTGCCTTTCCAGGTCGGCGAATCGGCGGTGCGCGGCCGCCTCGTCAGGCTCGGCGCCGCGATCGACGCCATTCTCGGCGCGCATCCTTTCCCGCCCTCCGTCAAAGAATTATTGGGCGAGGCGGCCGCGCTTGTCGCGATGATGGGCGCGGCCTTGAAATTCGACGGCAAGCTTATCTTGCAGGCGCAGGGCGACGGGCCCGTCTCGATGCTCGTCGCCGATTACAGCGCCAAGGGAAATTTGCGCGCGACGGCGAGCGCGGCGCCCGGCGCGGAATCGGCGCGGGGCCTTGGCGCGCTTTTAGGGCGCGGCCATCTCGCGATGACGATCGATCAGGGGCCGGACACGGACCGCTATCAAGGCGTCACCGCCATCGAGGGCGCGAGCCTTGCCGAGGCCGCGGTCGCCTATTTCAACCAGTCAGAGCAGATCCCGACGGCGGTGAAGCTCGCGGTCGGCCGCGTCGCGCGGCCGGGTCAGGCCGAGGCTTGGCGGGCCGGCGGCATCATCGCCCAATTCGTGCCGCCCGAGGGCGGGCGGGCGCGCGGCGAAAGCGCGTTCGCCGGTTCCGAGGACCGGGAGACCTGGGACCGCGCCGCCGCGCATCTTGCGACGACGGCCGCGGACGAGCTTCTCGATCCGTCGCTCGACGCCGAGACCTTGCTCTATCGTCTTTATCATGAAGACGGCGTGCGCGTTTTCGGCGCGAGCCCCGTGCGCGCGCGATGCAGTTGCAATGCGCAGAAGATCGCCGCCGTGTTGGGGCGCTATTCCAAAGACGACCTCGCCGAGATGGTCGAGAACGGCGTCATAAGAGTTCGCTGCGAATTCTGCCGCGCGGCCTATGATTTCGACAAATCCGGCAAGCGAGCGGCGGCGTCATGAAGAAAGCAAAATATGAAGAGGAGCTGAAACGGCTCGAATTCGAGCTTGCGAAAGCGCAGGAGACAATCGTCCGCAAGAGGATGAAAATCGCGGTCCTCTTCGAAGGCCGCGACGCCGCGGGCAAGGGCGGCCTCATAAAAACCCTCACGCGGCGGATGAACGCGCGCGTCTGGCGCGTCGTCGCCTTGCCCAAGCCCTCCGATGTCGAGGCGACCCAATGGTATTTCCAGCGCTATGTCGCTCATCTCCCCGCCGCGGGAGAGATCGTTCTCTTTGACCGGTCTTGGTATAATCGCGCCATCGTCGAGCCGGTGATGGGCTTTTGCACTGAGGAAGAACACGAGATCTTCATGCGCGAAGTCCCGCAATTCGAACGCATGCTCGTCAAGAACGGTATTCTCTTGCTCAAATATTGGATTCAGATTTCCGAGGAGACGCAGGAGCGGCGTTTTCTGGAGCGCGCGCGCGACCCGAGTAAACGCTGGAAGCTCGCCGCCTTCGATCTCGTAGCGCGCCGGCGCTGGGGCGAGTTCTCGAAATATCGCAACAAGATGCTTGAAAAGACCTCGATGGAGCACGCGCCCTGGCGCGTCATCGACGGCGACGACAAAAGGAAGGGGCGGTTGAACGCCATCCGCTCGCTTCTCGACCTCATTCCTTATGAATATAATGAGGAAGCCTTTGCGCCGATCGAGCTTCCCGCCCGCAAGAGCATGGAAGAATGCGGCTATGAGAGGACGGGACTGGAGCGCCGATTCCTGGTGAAGGATTATTATTCGCAGCGCTGAGCCGCGCTCCGCGAGGCTCAGCGCGGGATCGGATTGGCGCGCTTGCGCGCCGTCATCCCCTTTCGAGCACGGTGTTCAGCTTGGTCTCGATGCGGGCGCGATAGCCTTTCGAGAGCGCGAGGGCTTTTGCCGAATGAGTGGGGTCTTCCTGCGACGTCTCAAGAAGAAGAAGGCGCGGCCAAAGCGCATGAGGCGCGTCGCGGAAAAACGCCGAGAGCGCCGGATATTCATGCCCCTCGATATCGATCTTCATCGCGTCGACGGCGCCGAGGCCGGCTTCGGCGAGCATCATGTAGATCGTGCGTCCCTCGACCGCCTCGCCATCCTCGTCAAGGCGGGAAAGGCCCCGGCTTTGCGGGTCGATCCGTAAGCGAACAGCCCCGGCGGCGCCGGTCGCGGCATAGGGAAAAATCGTCGCATCGACCCCGGAGACCGAGAAATTGAAGGCCATGCGGGCGCGCATTTCCGCGGCGGGCTCGACCGCGATGAGGCGGATCGCGCGATGGGCGGCGCGCGCCTCGCAGGCCGCAAAGAGCGAATAAAGTCCGGCGTTCGCGCCGATATCGACAAAGGCGAAGGGGCCCTCTTCTTCCGCGATGAATTCGGCGAGCGCGCCGCGCTCGCGCGCGTCCCAGAGCTGCGGCGTCAGATAGACGCGTTTCTCGCAGATATTGTCGTAAGGGTGAAGGCGCGCCCGCGCGGTGTCGAAGATTTCGACGTCGAACGCTCGCCCCGCCCGCCCGCCGGCCGGTCCGAGAAGGAGCGACGCGCCGCGCCGGCCCCAATAATTGTCAGGCAGGCGGCGGGCGAGGCGGCGGACTTTTTCCTGCGCCGGCGACGGCGCGAGGGCCCCAAAGGGGGGAGATGATTCCTGTACGGATGGGGCGCCGCTCACGGCCTTCATGTCTATCAGAGCCTCAATCGAAGGCAAAGCTGAAGGGCGTTGCGAGCCGCCGGTGCTCGTCGATGACGAGGCGGCGGCGGATCGGCGGATGGGCGCGCGCCGCGCAGTCGGGGCGCTCGCAGAGCCGGCAGGTCACGCCGATCGGCGTCAGCGCCGCCGCGTCGAGATCGATCCCGTCGGCGTAGATGAGGGCGGCCGCGTCTTTCAGGGCGCAGCCGAGCGCGACGGCGCGCTCCATGCGCGGCGCGCCGTAATAGGCCGCCTCGCCGTGGACTGTCCGTGCGATCGAGAAGAATTTCGAACCGTCGGGCAGTTGGATGAGCTGGGTCAGGATTTGCCTCGGCGCGCGGAAAGTTTCGTGCACGTTCCACAAGGGGCACGAGCCGCCATAGCGCGCGAAAGGAAACACGTCGCCGGAATAGCGCTTGGAAATATTGCCGGCGGGATCGACGCGCAGAAAGAAGAACGGAACGCCCTCGGCGCCTGGCCGCTGCAAGGTCGTCAGGCGATGGGCGATCTGCTCGAAGCTCGCGCCGAAGCGCCGCGCCAAGGCTTCGACATCGTGGCGCAATTCCGCCGCGGATGAATGGAAGGCCTCGTAAGGCATCATGATCGCCGCCGCCGCGTAATTGGCGAGCGCGGCGCGGGCGAGCCGCCGGCCGGCGTCGGTCTCGAATGTCGCATCGTTGACGAGCCGGTCGAGCGTTGCGCCTTGCTCGATCAGCACGAGTTGCAGCGCGAGGTGAAAGGCGCGGCTCGCCTGGTCGAGGGCTTCGGAAATCAATGTTTCGCCGGAATGCCGGTTCATCCGCCGGAAGGCGCCGGACATGACCTCGCGCGGCAAGATGCGCACGCGGATGCGATGGGCCGTCGCGAAGCGCTCGGCGAGCGCCTCGAAAAAACCCGCCTTCGGGTCGCGGATCTCGCGCGCGATTTGCTCGCCCGCCTCGTCGAGGACGGCGAAATAATTGCGCGAGTCTTGAATGAAGCGCCTTGCTTCTTCGAGCGGATCGTTCTCGGCCGCGCGGCCCGCCCGCGCCTCGATGAGTTCGCCCTGCGCGGCGCGATAAGCGCGATAGAGCGCGGCGACCGCCTCGCCGAGGACGGGATTGCCGGCGGCGAGCTCATGGGCGTCCTCGCGGGTGACGCCGGCGTTCTGAAAGATCGGGTCGGCGAAGGCCTCGTTGAGGCTGGAAAAGACGTCGTCCGCCCGTTCGCCGGAAAAGGCCGACAGGTCGAGATCGTAACTGCCGGCGATGCGCACGAGGAGATCGGCCGAGACGGGGCGCTGATTGCGCTCGACAAGATTGACATAGGATGGCGAGACGCCGAGTTCCTCGGCCATCGCGGCCTGCGTCAGCCCCCGCTCTCTTCGCAGGCGCCGAATTTGGGGTCCAAGGTAAAGTTTTCGTTTTCTGAGGGCCATGTTCGGTCCCGGCGGCGTCAAGGAAAATAGGGCCTATGCCCATAAATATGACAAATATTACAATATCACAAAATAAAATGTAACTCAAATGACGGGCGCACCCGGAAAGTCTGGCTTCGCAACCGCAACAATGCTTTCGTGGAATCCGCGCTGCAATCGGAGTTCGCCATGACAAGCTTTCAGGATCTCGTCCCAGCCGCCGCGCCCGACCGTTTCGAGGGTGTCGAGCGCAATTATTCTCCCGAGGACGTCGCGCGCCTGCGCGGCTCGATCGACATCGCCTATACGCTCGCCGAGCGCGGGGCGGTGAAATTATGGGACCTCCTAAAGAGCGAGCCCTATGTCGGGGCGCTCGGCGCTCTTTCCGGCAATCAGGCGGTTCAGATGGCCAAGGCCGGCCTCAAGGCGATTTATCTTTCTGGCTGGCAGGTCGCGGGCGACGCCAATGTCGCCGGCCAGGTCTATCCGGACCAGTCGCTCTATCCGGCGAATTCGGGGCCGGAGCTCGCGCGCCGAATCAACAACGCCTTGCGCCGCGCCGATCAGATCGAGCATTCCGAAGGCGGGGCTAAACGGGACTATTTCTTGCCGATCGTCGCCGACGCCGAAGCGGGCTTTGGCGGGCCCTTGAACTGCTTCGAGATCATGAAGGCCTATATCGAGGCGGGCGCGGCTGGCGTCCATTATGAGGACCAGCTCGCCTCGGAGAAGAAATGCGGTCATCTCGGCGGCAAGGTCTTGATCCCGACGAGGGCGCATGAGCGCAATCTCAGCGCCGCCCGCCTCGCCGCCGATGTCTGCGGCGCGCCGACGGTCATTTTGGCGCGAACGGACGCGGAATCGGCAAAGCTCATTACGTCGGACATCGACGAACGCGACCACGCCTTCATCGATTACGACCAGGGGCGCACGCCGGAGGGCTTTTATCGCTTGAAAGAAGGAACCGGCGTCGATCATTGCATCGCGCGCGGGCTTTCCTATGCGCCTTACGCCGATCTCCTGTGGTGGGAGACCTCGCACCCCAATCTCGCCGACGCGAAGAAATTCGCCGAGGCCGTGCAGAAGAAATATCCCGGAAAGATGATGGCCTATAATTGCTCGCCCTCCTTCAACTGGGAAGCCAATCTCGACAAGGCGACGATCGCCAAGTTCCAGCGCGAGATCGGGGCGATGGGCTATAAGTTCCAGTTCGTCACGCTCGCCGGCTTCCACGCCCTGAACTACGGCATGTTCACGCTGGCGCAGGGCTATCGCGACCGGGGCATGGCGGCCTATTCAGAGCTGCAACAGGCCGAATTCGCCGCTGAAAAGATCGGCTATGAGGCGACGCGCCATCAGCGCGAGGTCGGAACCGGCTATTTCGACCTGGTGGCGAATACTTTGTCGGGCGGCCAGTCCTCGACGACGGCGATGGAGGAATCGACCGAGGCGCATCAGTTCAAAGCCGCGGAATAAGCGGCGCGCGCATCCGATTTTTAGGAGGAAACGCGCAAAAAATAAACGCCGCCCCGATGGCTTGCCGGGCGGCGTTTTTCTTTTGGGGCGCCGGGCGCGTTACGTCTTGCGCCGGCGCCGCGCGGCGAAGCCGAGCCCCGCAAGGCCCGAGAGGAGAAGCGGCAGGGCGGCGGGCGCCGGGATTTCCGCCGTTTCGAAGGTCACATTGTCGATCGCGCCCGAACCGAAGAGTTGGATCTCCGCGCGGCCGACGCCGGCGACGCCCGACGGGCCGAAGACGCTGGCGAACAGCGACCAATATTGATTGTCGCCGACAATCGCGGCGATCGCCGCGTCGAAGTCGAAGGAGAAGATTTCGGTGACGTCATCGGCGCCATAGAGCCTGACGAGCAGATTGGAGGAGTCGTCATTGATGTCGATCCCGTCAAAGCCGAGAAAGCTGACGACATCGTCGAAATCGAAATTGAAAATGCCGCCGCGGGCGTCGTCGTCCGGATCGGCGAGATCGCCGTCCTCGGACAGAATGAGAAGGTTTCCAGCGGCCCCGCCGCCGCCGATATCGCCGCCGACCCGCGTCAGCGGCTGGGCGAGATCGGTATCCTCGCCCGTATAATTGTCGGAGTCGAAAGTGATGGCGAGGTTGATCGGCGCATTGATCGCCGAAATCACGACGCCCGGATATTGATTGGCGATGATCGCGCCGGCGGGAACGCCCTCGAAGTCGAGAACGACGGTCGCGGCGTTCGCCGTCGCGGATAACACAAACGCGCCTGCAACGCAGGCAAGGAGCCGTTTCATAACCTCCCCCAAAGAGAGCCAAGCGCAGCGATATATTGCGCGACAGAAACGTCGCATGATTCGATTCGGCGTCGAAGCCGAATTCATGCGATGTGCAAAACGATTTCGTCGGGGATTGGTTCCCGCGTCCTAGGGCCGGTCTTTGGGTCGCGCGCGCATGGCCCCTTCGGAGCGTTCGGTCCGCTTCGGCCGCGGCGGCCCCGAATAGACGCCGAGCCTGATTGGGGAAAATCCTTTCGCAAAAGCTTCGGCGTCAGCGATCGCCGCGTCGCCGAGATCTTTCCTGAGGCCGGGAACATAAGTCGGGGGCAGCGATTGATAGCCATATAAATCCGCGTCGGGATTTTTTTGATAGACGAGGGCCCATTTCAGGGCCTCGGCCGGCGCGCGCGCGGCGTTGTCGCCGGCGCCGTATAACAAAGCGAGCGCGCGCTGCGCGCGGGCGTTGCCCGCATAGGCGGCGCGCTCAAGCCAGAAAAGCCCCTCTTTGCGGAAAAGCGCCGTTTCCTCCGGCCGCGCGCCTTGCATCGAAAGGAGGCATTCGCCGAGTTCATGCTGCGCGGTCTCGAAGCCCTCGCCCATCGCCGCGATGACGCGATAAGCCGGCGCGGCCGCCTCGCAGCCCTTTTCTTTTCGGAGGTCGCGCGCATAGGCCATCACGCGCGCCGCGTCCGCTTGCGAGGGCGCCGTTGTCCGGACCGGCCCGTCAAATTCGGCTTCTTTAGCGTAAGACGCGCAGGACGCCGCAAGGCACAGGCCCGCAATGAGCAGATATCGTCTCAAGATTGTCTCTCCCGATATGCGCCAGCCCGCCGCTGATTTTAGCGCAGAACCGCCGAAACGCCGTCTGAAAAATCTGCGTCGGAACCGACGGATAGGCGCGGGATGACGCGTTTAAAAGCCGGAAGAGCTGAAGAGAGCCCCTCCTTCCGCCTTCCAATGGCGAGCGGCGCTGCGCCTGCCCCTCTGGCGGCGCCGTTTAAACTGCGCGGGCGCCCTTTTGCCCAGGGGCGCCCGCGCCTATTTTGCGGGGATGAGCGAGCTTTCAGCGAAGGGCCCGGTCGCGCAGACGGCGCTTGGCGCGCTCTGGCTCTATAAGCGGACCCTGTCGCCGGTCTTTTATTTTCTCGGCGCGCGCTGCCGGCACGCGCCCTGCTGCTCGGACTACGCCGAGGAGGCCTTCCGCCGTCATGGCGCGGCGCGAGGCTTCTGGCTCGCCTTGTCGCGTCTCGCGCGTTGTCACCCCTTCGGCAGCCACGGTTTCGACCCGGTCCCCGCGGCGCTTCCGGATCGGGGCTGGCGCGTCTGGCGTTATGGCGATTGGGCATGGCGAGAGCGCTCGCCTTGACGAATGGGCGCGGCTGAGGGAAGTCCGGACCGCCTCTAAGAAAGAAAGTCCGCTCATGGTCGCCATCACGCTCCCCGACGGATCGGTCCGCCGCTTTGACGGCCCCGTCACCGGGACGGCGCTCGCGGAGGGGATTTCGAAGTCGCTCGCCAAGAAGGCGATCGCGATGCGGGTCGACGGCGCTTTGGCCGATCTCTTCGCGCCGATCGAGAAGGACGCGAAGGTCGAGATCGTCACCCGCGACGATAGAGAAGCGCTTGATCTCATCCGCCATGACGCCGCCCATCTTTTGGCGCAGGCGGTCCAGGAGCTGTTCCCCGGCGCCCAGGTCACCATCGGCCCGGTGATCGAAGACGGTTTCTATTACGATTTTGCGCGCGCCGAGCCATTCTCCGCCGACGATCTTGCGAAGATCGAAAAGCGCATGGCGGAGATCGTCGACGACGATCGCGCGACGCGCCGCGAAATCTGGGACCGCGATCGGGCGATCGGGCATTTCAAGTCGATCGGCGAGACCTATAAGGCGGAGATCATCGCCGATCTCCCTGAGGGCGAGGCGATCAAGATCTATTGGCACGGCGACTGGCATGACCTCTGCCGCGGCCCGCATCTGCCCTCGACCCGTCATATCGGCAAGGCCTTCAAGCTGATGAAGGTCGCCGGCGCTTATTGGCGCGGCGATCACCGCAATGCGATGCTGCAACGGATCTACGGCACGGCGTGGAAAAACGAGGCCGATCTCAACGCCTATCTCACGCGTCTTGAGGAGGCCGAGAAACGCGACCATCGAAAGCTCGGCAAGGAGATGGCCCTTTTCCATTTCCAGGAGGAGGCGGTCGGGCAGGTCTTTTGGCGCCCGCATGGCTGGACGCTCTATCTCAGCCTTGAAAACTACATCCGGCGCAAGCTCGCAAAGGCGGGCTATAGCGAGATCAAGACGCCGCTCCTGATGGACAGGAAGCTCTGGGAAGCCTCCGGCCATTGGGAAAACTATCGCGAGAACATGTTCATCGCCGAGGTCGATGAGGGCGGCGCCGAAAAGAGGACGCTCGCTTTAAAGCCGATGAACTGCCCGGCGCATGTACAGGTCTTCAAGCAGGGTCTTCGCTCCTATCGCGAGCTGCCGCTGCGTTTTTCCGAATTCGGCGCCTGTCATCGCTATGAGCCCTCGGGCGCGCTGCACGGGCTCATGCGCGTGCGCGGTTTCGTGCAGGATGACGCGCATATTTTCTGCGCCGAGGATCAGATCGAGGAGGAGGCCAAGGGCTTTGTCCGTCTCCTTTTCGAGGTTTATCTCGAGCTTGGGTTTGACGAACCGGCGGTCAAATTCTCGACGAGGCCGGACCAGCGCGTCGGCGCCGACGCGATTTGGGACAAGGCGGA
>JBFXBB010000028.1:0-15762 GCA_050183685.1 Amphiplicatus sp. | reverse complement strand
CTTCCTGACTTCCGCGCGGCGGCGGCGGGGAATGCGGTTTAGATTTTCGCTCACATCCGTCGGCAGAATGAATTCAAATCCCGCATAGACGCCGCGCTTGACGATCCAGCCGCCGAGCGGCGCCGGCGCGCCGCGCAATTCGACATAACCCGCGCGGCGGCGTTTTCCTTGTTCCACCGCCGCCTCCGCCAGCGCCTGCGCGGCGGCGGCGTCGTCAGCGACGAGGCCGCCGCCGACCGTGAAAGCCGTCGAGATGAGATTGCGCCCGAAAAGCGGGCTTTTGACGTCGACAAGCGGCAGAACCCCGGCGACTTTCCCGTCGCGCACCGCCATCAGATAAGAGGCGTCGTAGCCGTAGGCGCGCGCGATGACGCGCCGCCAACCGAAGAGATGGAAAAAAGAGCCGCGCTCTTCGACATAGGCGTCCCAGCGCGCGGCGTCGGCCTCGCCCGCCTCGATGATACGGAGCCCCGCGCTCATGCCGCCGCCCGCAATTTGGCCAGGCCCAGCGCGGCGTCGATGCGTCCCCAACGGAAATCCTCAAGCAGGCGCCGCAGCTTGCCCTCGGCCGCGCCAAGGCCGAGATAATGACGCAGCCGCGATTTCAAGGGCGCCGCGCGGATGCGCGGCTGGCCGGGATCGATTTCCCAGGGGTGAAAATAGAAAATCGCGGGACCGACGACGCTCGCGCCCGCCCGCGCGAGCAATCGCCTCGACAGCAAATAGGGCGCGGCGCGGAACCAGCCGCCGCCCGCGCAAGGAATGCGCCGGCCCGCAAACTCGACCGTCGCGACCGGCGCCTCGATGAAATCGCGGCCGCCGAGCGGATGAAAAGGCGCGCGCGGCGCCAAGGGATCGCCATAATGATCATGCGCGATCGGATGAACGCTCGACGAATAGCGATAGCCGAGCGCGGCGAGCGTTTCGTAAGCCCAAGGCGTCGCCCTCCCGATCGAAAAACCCGGCGCGCGATAGCCGGCGATTTCGACGCCCGCGATGTCTTCAAGCAATTTCTTTGTCCGGCCGGCGTCCTCGCGAAATTCCTCTCGGGTCTGATCGAAAACCTTGCGATGGTCATAGCCGTGACTCGCAAGCTCATGGCCGCGCGCAACGATGTCGCGGATTAGGCTGGGCGTGCGCTCGGCGATCCAGCCCAACGTGAAAAAGGTCGCCTTCGCGCCGGGCCCGTCGAAAAGATCAAGCACGCGCCGCGTCGCATCGGCGACCCGCGGCGCAAAACCGTCCCAGCGCGCGCGGTCGATCACGCCGGAAAACGCCCAGACTTGAAAATAGTCCTCGACATCGACCGACATTGCAAAAATGGGATTGGCGGCTCGCATGGCGCGCTAGCGCCCTTTGTGGCGGAGATCCGCGATCATCGCTTCGGCGCGGGCGAGGCCGTCCGCGATCGCCTTCGTCCGCTGAGCGCGCGCCCTGTCAAAATCGCCGAGCGCCCGATTGATCTGCGAGAGCCCCGCATGCGCGGCCTTCAGTTCGTCGCGCGTCTCTTCAATGACCTTGGCGACCGACCGCCGACCGCCGCCGGCGACCGCCGCGACATCAAGGTCGGAAGCGTCTTCCGCAAGGCTGATTTCGGAATCGTCAGGCGCGCCTGCATTCTCGCTCGCCGTCGCGGCGGCGATCGCCTTGGCGACATCGTTGAGCGTCGCCGGTTCCGCGGCGGCGGCGGATATTTTGCGCCGCGCCCGCAGCCGGTCGAACACGCTGGCCGACGCGTCGGACGGCGCCTCCCGAACAACCGGCGCTGCCTCCTCGGAGGCCTTGCCTTTTTCGAGCGGCGTTTTCGGCGTCACTTTTTTTGCCGACTCGAAGGGAATGACGACCGGCATAGGGGCGGCGGGCGTCGAACGGCGCGGCGGTTCTTGATTGTCGCCGACAGCGCGCTTGCGCTCGATCGGCGTTTCGACGGCCGCGTCCTCAGCGTCTCCATGCAAATTCTCTTCGCCGAGATCGGCGACGACAGCGCGGACGACGGCGTCGTCAATATTCGTCAATTTCTCGATCGAGCAATAGAGAAAGATGCGGTTGCAGAGCTTGTTGATCTTGCGAGGCACGCCCCCGGTCGCATCGAAAATCGCGGCGAAGGCGCCCTCGGCGATCGCCGGATTGTCGCGCCAGCCGACGACGCCAAGTCGGTGGCGGATATAATCCGTCGTCTCTTCGAGGCCGAGCGGCTCAAGGTGGTAGCTGGCGATGACGCGTTGGCGCAACTGCTCCATCTCGGGCTTGGCGAGAACGGCGCGGAACTCCGGCTGACCGACAAGAAAGACCTGAAATAGCGGCGTGCCGTCATAATCCATGTTCGAAAGCATGCGCAGCTCTTCGATCGTCGGGATCGGAAGATTTTGCGCTTCGTCGACGATGAGAAGCACGCGCCGGCCGCGGTTCATCTGGTCGAACAAAAAGTCTTCCAAGGCTTCGAGCTCGGCGCTTTTGCCCGCGCCTGAGGGCTCGATGCGGAAGGCGGAAAGGATATGCGAAAGAAGCGCCGACGGCTCGACATTCGCGGTCAAAAGATGCGCGGCGACCACATTCGAGCGGTCGAGCTGATCGAGGAGATGACCGATCAGCATCGACTTGCCGGCGCCGATTTCGCCGGTGATGACGATAAAGCCTTCCCCTTGCCTGATGCCGTAATGCAAATAGGCCATCGCCTTATTGTGGCTTCGGCTGCCGAAAAAGAATTTCGGGTCCGGATTGAGCCGGAAAGGCGATGCGGCGAAGCTGAAATACTCTTCGTACATTCAGAATTCCAAAGTGACGCCTATGATGCCGGCGTTCTCGCCATATTCGAGGAGCGCGCTGTCGGCGAAACGGTTCGTATGCGCAAACTCGCCAAAGGCGGACACATTCTCGTAAAGCCGATAGGACGCGCCGACGCGCCCTCCGATCGTGTTGGTCAGCCCGTTCTCGAAGGCATAGTCGAGGCAAGCGTCGACCGGATCGAACAGGGGTTCATTGACGTCGAAACCAAACAGGAAAGGACTCGTCAGGCAAACCGCCTGATCGAGCGTCGTTTCCGAACGGCGATAAAAAAGGCCGCCATAGGCCGACAGCCGCCGCGACAGCCGGCGCTCCGCATTGACGGAGGCGGTGAGCATTTTCGTTTCGCGGAAACCGTAATCGACATTGTCATAATAGGCGGAGGCGTAAAGTTCGGTGCGCTCCCAGGCCCCCTGAAGCTGCGCATAAGCGCGCTTGCCGACGCCGATCCCGGTCGATTGCGCATAGATTCCGAGATCGTCGAAACGGTTCGCCGCGGCGATGACCCCTTCGGGAGAAAGCGCTTCGCCCTCGCGCAGGCGGTCGGCGAAATCGAGCGTCGCGCGCTCATTCTCGAAGAAGCGCGCATTGTAGGTCTGCGCGCGCGTCTCGAAAGACTGGCCGGCGCCCGCTCTCAAAGTGAACCGCTTCGAGATCTCGTAGGAAAGGCTCGCATCGACGAAATCATCGTCATAGCGCCTTCCATATTCGACGCGCAGCGTCGTGCGCGGCCCCGGCGTCGCATAGAAGCCGGCGCGCCAAAAGAAGCCCGACAAGGCGTCGTCATCGAAAAAGGCGACGGCGACATCGGTGTCGATATCGTCATAGCCGACGGCGCCGGAAAGCGCGAAATGCGAAGAGAGCGCGAATTGCATCTCGCCGGAGACGAATTTCTGCCTCGATTCGAGGCGCGGAAAGATCACGGAGCCGTCCTCGACCGTTTTCGATCCGTAGGCCGTGCCGGTGAAACGCAGGCGATCGAAAGCCGATCCCGAATCGTAGACCGCGACGAGTTCTTGGGTCTGCGAGTCATTGAGGAAATCTGACCGGAACGGATTTGCCCCGGCGCGCGAGTCGTCGATAAAGGCTCTCGAATAACGATAGCGCAACTGCGCGGAGGACTCGTCCGCGAACTCGTGAAAGAGATAAGGGCTCGCCGAGATCGTGTGCACATTGGCGCGCTGGCGGCGGGCGGCGTTGATATTTTGCGAAAAGCGCGCATTCTCGCCGAGAAGCTGCCGCGAGGTGGAGCCGGCGAGGTCGACATAGAAAAGGTTGTCCGCGACGGTCGCCGTCGCCGCCGCGCCGACATTCTGGTTGACTGCAAAGTCGGAGCCTTCCGTCAAATAGGAAAGATCGAGATCGCCATTCATGATGCCGGTGACGCGCGGCGTGGAATAGATCGCGGCCCCTGAAAAGAGCGTCGAGAAATTGAACGAGCCTTCCTTCAGGCCGTCCGGCGCAAGATCGATATTGTCCGTATAGCCGACGCGCGGGCTCACCGAGGCCGCATAGCCGAAATAATCTGACTTTAACCGCAATGGCGGCGACGGAGGGCCGATGTCGGCGAAGGCCGCGCAGGCGAAAATGAGCGGCGCTGACGCCAGGAACACCCCCTTCAGCGCGCGCCGTGCGCTGGCGTTGATTTTACTGCGCATGATTTCTTTCCCTCGCATGATAGGCGCGCCGTTCGTTTTCCACAGGCGCGCCATAATCGCCATAGGACCCATAAAGCGAACCGCCCTCGCCGATAAGACACCGATTCAGAATGAGGCTGACATTGGGATTGGCGTCAATCAACTCATCGAGCGCGGCGCGCGCGCCCGCCTCCGGCGTCGCATCGGCCTCAATGACGAAAATGATCTCGTCGACATGGCGCGCGAGCGCGACGGCGTCGGCGGTCGCCAGCACCGGGGGCGCGTCAATGATGACGAGCCCCCCCGCCCCGCGCGTCGAGAGCTCGGTGAAAAGGCGCTGCGCTTCGGCGGAGGCGAAGAGCTCGGCCGAGCGGGCGGTCTCCTGTCCCTCGGGCAGGACCGACAAGGGCGCCTGGCGCGCCCGCGCGCAAAGCGACGAGACGGCCAGTCCCGGGTCGGCCAGCCGGTCGGCGAGGCCGGCGGCGGCGGGCAGGCCGAATTGGGCGCGGATTTTCGGCCGCGGCGCGTCGGCGTCGACGAGAAGGATGTCGATCTCCTCCTCGCAGGCAAGGCTCAAAGCAAGGTTGACCGCGATGAACGTCTTGCCCTCGCCGGGCCTTGTCGACGTCACAAGGACGAGATTGCGCCGGCGTCCGCCCTTTTTGACGAGCCGGCGATCCCCTTGCGCGTTCCGAAGGCCGGGGCGGCGCATGAGCGTTCATTTGATCGCCCGCAGTTCGAGCGACAGCCGCGAGGCGCTATCTTGCGGCGCGTAAACGCCCCGCGCGGCGAGCGCGGCAAAATCGATCTCGAAGTCGGCGGCCGCTGCGCGCGGCTCGGCGGGCGCGCAATCGGCGGCCTCCATCGCGCCGGCCTTTTCAATCAGCCCCATCACCGCTCCTCCGCACTCAGCGCGAGACTTGCAGTTTGCGGGCCGCCCTCCGCCAAATCCGACGGCAGTCGAAGCACGGCAAGGTAAACATAGACCGCGGCGAAGAAGGCAAGGCCGGTGACCGCCCCGCCGAGACGGAGGAGATCCTTGCGCCGCCGCTCCTTCAGGAAATCCGATTTGACGACCCCGATCGCGCCGAGAACCGGAAGACCGAAGGCCTCTTTGAGATCGGCGGGCTGCGTATAGGTCCGGTCGAGATAAGTCATCGCCGCGCCGAGGCCGGCGCCGCCAAAAATCGCGAGGACAAGCGCCGCCAGAATAAGAAGGAGCCGCGGCGGCGCGACCGGCGCAAGCGCGACCGCGGGGCGCTCGAATATCTGATAGTCGACCCCCTGCCCGCCCGCGCCAAGATTGGCGGTGAGCGCCAAGCGGTCGCGGCGCGCGATCAGCTCCTCATAGCTTTTCTGCGTCTGTTCATAGTCGCGGACGAGGCGCGCGAGTTCGGCCTCGACCGTCGGCGCCGCGCCGGCGGCGACGGCAAGCACTTCGAGATCGGCGCTCAGAGTCTCTTCGCGGGCCTTGAGGCCGGCGACCTGGTCCTCGGCCCCCCGAAGCTCGTTCCGGACACGGACGTAGTCAGGATTTTCAGGAAGCGCGCCGGCGGCCGAGCCTTCAAGCTGCGCAATGCGGGCTTTCAGCGCCCGGATATCCGGATAGGTCTCGTGATACTGGCTTTGCAGTTGCGCGAGCTGCACCTTGAGCTGATCGAGCTCGGCGCCCGCCGTCGCGCGCGGCAGCGCGGCGAGCGTCGCTTTCAATGTCGCAACGCGTTGCCGTTCGATCGAAAGCTGATCGCGAAGCCGCGCGAGATCGGTCTCGATCCGTTCTCGTTCGCGAGTCTTGCCCTCGACAACGCCGAGTTCATCGGCGTGAATGCGGCGGAAGTCGGCCGCCTCGCGCTCTTTCGCCGTGAGCCGCGCGTCGAAGGCTTCGATCTGCGTTTCGAGCAGACGGCGCGCTTCTTCCTTTTCGGCGAGGCTGACGCCGAGATCCTGTTCGATGAGAAGATTGAGCACCGCGTCGACGACATTGCGCGCCGCCGCCGGATCGCCGTTGCGGTAAGAGATGATGAAATAGAGATTTTGCGGGCTCTCGATCTTGATCTCGCCGGCGACCCAATCGATCAGCTTTTCGAGCTTGCGGCGGCGTTCGAGATCGGAGCGGGCTTTGATCGATTTGTCGAGGCCCGCCCTATGGATGATCTGCTCGACATTCGGCCGCGTCAGGAGTTGCTGGCGCATCACCTCGACGCGCTGCTCGTAATTCGGTCGGGCCGTGATCCCGGTCATGACCGGTTCGAGAATCGTTTCCGTCTGCACGTGAAGTTGGGCGCGCGATTCATATTTGTCCGGAAAAAGCCAGATCGCAAACCAAAAGAGGAACGCAAGCCCCCACGCGCCGGCGACGACGGTCCAGCGCCGGCGCCAAAGGCCGACGCCGTACCGGATCACCGGACGGGGCAATTGCGAAAGATCTGGCCCTACACCCACTTTTACACCCTGACTGAATGCGTCCACGGGCCGCGCCCTGGACGCAAAGGCTAGAAGATGCTTTCCGGAATAAGGATCACGTCGCCCGGCAGCACCGGCGCATTCGCCGCGATCTTTCCTTTCCGGAGAAGATCATCGAGCTTCAACCGATAAGACTTGCGCTGCTCGCCCGACCCGCGAATGAGCACGGCGCGGTTGCCCGCCGCGAACTCCGTAAGGCCCCCGACCGCCACCATGACGTCGAGCACGGTCATGCCCGATTGAAAGGGAAGCGCAATCGGCTTTTGCGCTTCGCCGAGCACGCGCACTTGTTGATCGAAGGTGCTTGAGAAGTCGCTGACGATGACCGTCACCTCCGGGCTCTTCACATAGGAGGCGAGCGCGGTTTTCAGATTATCGGCGAGTTGGGAGGGCGTCTTGCCGGCGGCGACCATGTCGTCGACGAGGGGGGTCGAGATGCGCCCGTCCGGGCGCACGGTCACCTTGGTCGAGAGCTCCGGCGCGCGCCAGACGAAGATCTCAAGCTGGTCGAGCGGACCGATAAGATAGTCCGGCGCGGCGACGGCCACCTCTTCGGCGGTTTGCGGCGCCGCGGACAAGGTCCCGCCCGACGTCGAACTACAGGCGGCGAGAAATAGGGAGAACGTGACGGCGAGCGCCGCGGCGATGCTGCGATTGATCATTTGGAAAACCCTCATTGGTGATGTCGTTCCTATCGCGCGCGTCGCAGCGAGGCGACTCGCCTCGCAAGTGTACCGGCTACGCAAATCCTTTGCCATGAGCGACGCGCGTTAACTGTTTGAAACACGTCCCTTGTGGCGGATTCGGCGCGCCGTCCGCGCTAGGATTTTCCGGCCCGCGACAAGTATTTTTCCTCAAGAGCCCAGAACGAGGCCTCACGCAGAACGCGGGAAGCGCCTTCCTCGTTCCCGGAAGCGGCCAAGGCCGCGCCAAAACGGGACGCGGCCGCCGGATCTCCCGGCGCCGTGAGATAGGCGATTCGCGCTTCGCGGACCGACTCGCCAGCCGCCTTGCGCGGCGCTTGTGGGGAAAACCCGGCGTCGTCGCCAGTCCGGGCGGCGAGCGCCTTGAGGAAGGCCGCCGCTTCAGCCGCGCGGCCCTGGCGCTCCATCTGCGCGCGATAGAGGGCGCGCCTTTCCTCGGATGGCGCTTCGAGCAAAGCGGCGCGGGCGACATGGGCCGCCTCCGCAAACCGGCCCGCCTCAGCAAAGAGCGCGGCCGTTTCAGGATCAGCCGGGCGGAGGCGGCGCGCCTCATCGGCGAAAGCGCCGAGCGCATCGACCTCTCCGCGCGAGAGGAGGAGCGCCGCAAACAGCCTCGCGTCGTCAGGCGACGCGGCGAGGTTTCCGGAAACCGGTCGAAGGCGTTCCCTCGCCTCGTCGAGACGGCCTTGGGCGACAAGGACGCGCGCAAGCGCCGTCAATGCGGCCAGATTGTCCGTGTCCCGCTCAATAATCCCTTTCAGCCAGCCTTCCGCGGCGGCGAAATCGTCGGCTCGAACATCGACGCGAAGCCGTCCGACAAGCGCCGCCGATAAATCCGGGAACGCTTTCAGTGCGCGATCGAAAAAGCCGCGAGCGCCATCGTCGTCATCGATCGCAAGCGCAAGCTCGCCGGCGAGCGCCAGCGCCGCCGGCTCGTCGCTTTTTCTCAGCGTCTCGATCGCCCGCCTGATTGCGCGATCGTCGGCGTCGATAAGCGCCCGACCGCCGGCAATGAGCGCGTTTGCCGTCACGACATCCGCCCTCTCCCTTCGGGCGGCGGCCGAATGCGGCCCGAAGGCGAGGAAGGCGGCGAAGACGGGAGAGCCTTCGGGCGCCGCCTTCGCCCCATTAAGCGCCGCGTCATACTCGCCGCACCGAAGGAGTAGCTGTACGCGCCGCACCGCGCCGCCCGCTGACGAAAGCGCTTCGAGACGTTCGACGATGGGCTCTGCTTCCTCTATGCGGTTCTGGCGAATGAGCAAGCTCGCCAGAGCGTCGTAGAGCACGGCCTTGCGGGGCGTCAGGACCAGGTTGCGGCGAAGCTCGGCTTCCGCCTGCGCCACATCGCCCGCGCCTTCGAAAACAAGACCCGCGACGAGGCCGATATTCGGCGCGTCGGAAAAGGCGCCCCTCGCCCCGCGCAGCGCCCTCGCCGACGCGACATAGTCGGCCTCGGCCGCATCAATCAGCGCGGCGACATACTCCTAGTGCGGATCAACAGTCCCGCGCTTGCCGGCTTTGGCGAGCGTTGCGCGCGCGAGCGCGGCGGCGCCCGAACGCATCAGCGCCTCGGCTTCAAGCAGGAAGACCGATCGCGGGGCCGCGCCGGCTTCGCGCGCGCGCATAATGGCGGCTTTAGCGGTTTCAACGTCGTTCTCGTCAAGCGCCATGCGCGCGCGCAAAGACCAGGCGTCGGCCAAGCGGTCTCCAGCGCGCAGCGCTTCCGCCAGCCGCTCCTTCGCGGCGTCCAAATCGCCGGAGCGGTAAGCGGCCTGCGCTGCATATAGCAAGTAAATCCGATCGCCCCGCTCAGTCCGTCCGTCATTGCTGGCGTCATCAAGCGTAAGATGAAATTCCGGGAGGGCGGCTGTATCGACCTCCCGTCCGGACAGGAAATACATGCCGGCGGCGACGGATATCGGCGCCGCCGCGAACGCCGCGATCCGCGCGCGCATCAGCGCCCGCCAAGGCCGAACAGCGCGACGCGCATGGTCAGCAGCATGATGAGAATATCGCGCAACAGACTGAAATGCTGAATGTAGTAGAGATCATATTGCAGCTTGATGCGCGCATCCTCGACAGAAGCGCCGTAAACATAATTGATCTGCGCCCAGCCGGTGATGCCCGGGCGCACCATGTGGCGGAGATGATAATTCGGGATTTCCTTTTCGAGGACGCTCACAAATTCCGGCCGTTCGGGGCGCGGGCCGACAAAGCTCATCTCGCCGCGCAGAACGTTCACCGCTTGCGGAATTTCATCGAGATGAAACCGGCGCATCAGCCGGCCAACGCGCGTGACGCGAGAATCATTGACGTCCGCCCATTTTGGGCCGTCTTGTTCGGCATCGGGAGCCATCGAGCGAAATTTCAGGATCTCGAACGTCTTCCCGCCTAGCCCGATGCGGCGCTGACGATAAAGAACGGGCCCCGGGCCGTCTATTTTGATCGCGGCCGCAAGCAGAAGGGCGAGCGGCGCAAAAAGGATGACGAGCGCCAGCGCCGCGGCGATATCAACAAGGCGCTTGCCGGCGGCGAGCCCATTGGCGGCGCCTTGCCGCGCGGAGCGGCGGAAATCCGCGCCCGCGAGCGCAGCGAGATCGACTCGGCCGCGCTTCGAAGGAGCCTCCGCCCAGGGAAAAGCGGGCGCGCCGAGGCCGATCGCGAGGGCGATCAACGCCACGATGAAAGGCGCTGCGGCGAGCGACGTCATCTTTCCCAAAGCTCCCGCGCCGCGGGGCGACGCAATTGGCGCCGAAACGGGACTCTGTTCCGGCCCGGAACAACCGGAACGGGGCGACGCACAAGCCATGCCTAACAAGAGGTTAAGGGGCGAGCGGCCCGAAACTCGCAAGCAGGCTCGTCATGCGCGTATTGACGCTGACAACGCTCTATCCGAACGCCGCGGCGCCCGCGCATGGCGTTTTCGTCGAGAACCGCCTTTGCGCGTTCAAGGCGCGGTCGGACGCGGACATCCGCGTCATCGCGCCTGCGCCCTGGTTTCCGCCGGGGATTCCGTTTTCGGGAAAATACGCCGCTTACGCGAACGCGCCGCGCACGGAAAGGCGCCGCGAAATCGAAGTTCGCCACCCCCGCTACGCCATTCCGCCGAAGATCGGCATGAACTACGCGGCGCGCGCCCTTGAGCGTTGCTTCCTGCACGCCGCTCGCGAACTCGTCGACGAAGGGTGGGATTTCGACCTTATCGACGCGCATTATCTTTATCCGGACGGCGTCGCCGCCGCGCGGGTCGCCAAGGCGCTCGGCAAGCCCGTCATCCTTACAGCGCGCGGATCGGATGTGACGCTTCTCCCGACCTTCCCGCGTCAACGCAGAATGATCCTCGACGCCGTCGACATGGCGGACGCCGTCATCGCCGTTTCGGCGTCGCTTAAAGCCGCGCTTTTGCGACTTGGCGTCGAGGCGGAGAAAATTCACGTCTTCCGCAATGGGGTCGATCTCGATCGCTTCCGGCCGCTCGACCGGCAGGCGATCCGGGATAAGCTCGGCGTCACGGGGAAAGTCATCGCGAGCGTCGGCCATTTGATTGAGCGCAAGGGCCATCATCTCGCGATCACGGCGTTGACCTTGCTGCCGGAGGCGAGTCTCCTGATCGTCGGCTCAGGCGAGGAGCGCGGCGCGCTCGCCGATCTTGCGCATTGTCTCGGCGTTGAAAGCCGCGTGCGGTTTCTCGGCGGGGTCCCGCATGATGAACTCGCCGAAATCTACAATGCGGCCGACGCGCTTATTCTGGCGTCTTCGCGCGAGGGCTGGCCGAATGTGCTGCTCGAAGCGATGGCGTGCGGAACGCCCGTCATCGCAACGCCGGCCTCGGCGGAAGTGATCCGCGCCGCCGCGGCGGGCCGCATCGCAAGCGAGCGCGCCGCTCCTGCGATCGCCGAAGCGCTCGGCGCGCTGCTCGCCGCGCCGCCGGACCGCCAAACCGTTCGGCGCTATGCGGAAGACTTTTCCTGGGATGAGACCGCCGACAATCTTTACCGCTTGTTCACCCGCGTCTTGCGTCAGCCGGCGCCGCCGTCTGTTTACCTTAACCGGGCATTAAGCGCGCATCCATAATTTTAACGGGGCAACCGTCCCGTTGGAGCCGCGCGTATGGACATCATCGATTTCTCGCGAATTTTTTTCGCGCTTATCGCCGTTATTGGCCTGATCGGTCTTTGCGCCGTGATCGCGCGCAAGGCGGGCTTTGCTTCAGGAGCGCTGTCGATTGCGCGCCGGCGCCGGCTCCGCCTTGTCGAGACCTTGCCGCTCGATGCGCGCCGTCGCGCGGCGATCATCTGTTGCGACGGCCGCGAGCACCTCGTCATCCTCGGCGCGACAACGGAAACCGTGATCGAAACCAATTTGCCGGCGGCGGCGCCCGTCGTGGAGAACGAAAAGCCCGCCTCGCCGCCCTTTGCCGAAACATTCGCACGGCTTCAAAAATTCGCCGCGCGCGGTCCCCGCGCCAAACGCGAAAAGATCGCCGCGTGATGCGCCGCCTCGTCCTGCTGTCGTGCCTCGTCGGGGCGCTCGCCCTCCTCCCGATGGCGGCCGAGGCGCAGGCGCTGACGCTCGATCTCGGCGCGAACGGGACGGGCTTTGCGACGCGGATCGTCCAGCTCGTCCTATTGCTGACGGTCCTGTCGCTCGCGCCGTCTATCCTCATCATGATGACGTCGTTCGTCCGGATCGTCGTCGTGCTTTCCCTGCTCCGCACGGCGATCGGCGTCCAGCAAAGCCCGCCCAACCCGGTCATTATTTCGCTCGCCTTGTTTCTCACCGCCTTCGTCATGGCGCCGACTTTCTCGGCCGCCTACAGCGCCGGCGTCAAACCCTTCATGAACAATGAGATGACCATCGAGGAGGCTTTCCCCCGCGCGATCGCGCCGGTGAAGGAATTTATGCTCGGACAAACGCGCGAGAAAGATCTCGCGCTGTTCTTCGACATGGCGAAGGTTTCGCCCGAGACGCCGGAGGCGACGCCGCTTCAGATCGTCATTCCGGCCTTCGTCATTTCGGAACTTCGCCGCGCCTTCGAAATCGGATTTCTGATCTTCATCCCGTTCCTCGTCATCGACATGGTGATCGCGTCGATTCTGATGGCGATGGGCATGCTGATGCTGCCGCCGATCGTCATCTCGCTGCCGTTCAAGCTGATCTTCTTCGTCCTGATCGACGGCTGGCGGCTGATCGCAGGCTCGCTCGTGCAGAGTTTCGGGACGGGCTAGGAGTCGAGCTTCGCCGGCGTCAGCGTCACGCTCTCGCCGCAGCCGCAGGCGTCGGTCTGGTTCGGATTCTTGAAGACGAAGCGTTGCGAAAGTTTTTCCGTCACGAAATCGATCTGCGTGCCGATGAGGAACAGGATCGCTTTCGGGTCGATGAAAATCTTGACGCCGTTTTCCTCGACCTCCTCGTCGAGCGCGCCCTTCTCGGTCGCATAGTCCATCACATATTCCATGCCGGCGCAGCCGCCATTCTTCACGCCGATGCGGACGCCGATGAATTTCTCCTCGGCTTCGCGCATGATCTCCTGCATCCGCGCGGCGGCGGCGTCCGTCAGGGTTACGACTTTGGGTCTTGGCCTCGCCATGCTACATCCACCCTAGTTCGAGCCGCGCTTCGTCCGACATTTTTTCCGGCGTCCAGGGCGGATCGAAAACCATCGTCACCTTGACATCCTCGACGCCTTCAACCCCGCGTACGGCGCCCTCGACCCAGCCCGGCATCTCGCCGGCGACCGGACAGCCCGGCGCCGTCAGCGTCATATCTATGGTGAGAAGACGTTCATCCGAAAGATCGACCCTGTAGATGAGGCCGAGCTCGTAAATATCGACGGGAATCTCCGGATCGTAAACGGTTTTCAACGCGCGAACGACATCGCTCGTTATTCGCGCAAGCTCGTCGGCGGGGATGGACGAGGCGCCATGCACCGACGCATGAGCCGGCTCCTCATTCGTCGTCACGTCAATGATGTCTCTAACGTCATCCATAAGCTAACCTAGCATTTTATGTGTTTTGTGGAGGCCGGCGATCAAGGCCTCGACGTCGCGATAATCGTTGTAAAGCGCGAAAGAGGCGCGCGCCGTCGCGGTGACGCCGAGGCGTCGCATCAGAGGCTGCGCGCAATGATGCCCGGCGCGGATGGCGACGCCCGTTCGATCGAGGATCGCCGCAACATCGTGAGGATGCGCGCCCTCGACGCCAAAGGCGATGATCGGAGCTTTCTGCGGCGACCGCCCATAAAGGGCGACAAAATTGAGCTTCTTCAGCTCTTCCATAGCGAGGGCGGCGAGCGAGGCTTCATGCGCGGCGATCGCCTCGACGCCCTTCGCCATCATCCAGTCGAGCGCCGCGCCAAGACCGATCGCTTCGAGAATGGGCGGCGTTCCCGCCTCGAACCGATGCGGGGGGGCATTGTAAGTGACCTTGTCCGTTGTGACGACGTCGATCATCTCGCCGCCGCCCTTGAATGGGGGAAGCGCGGCGAGCGCCGCCCGCCGCCCATAAAGCACGCCGATCCCCGTCGGCCCGTAAAGCTTGTGGCCGGTCATCGCATAAAAATCGCAATCGATGTCCCGCACATCGACGCGGCCATGCACGGCGCGCTGGCAGCCGTCAAAGAGAATCTGCGCGCCATGCTCATGCGCGATCTTCGTCAGGGCCTTCGCCGGCGTCGGCGCGCCGAGGACATTCGACATGTGGGTCAGCGCGACGAGCTTCGTGCGCCTGGTGAACAAGGCGCGATAAGCCTCAAGATCGATCCCGCCGTCATCCGAAATATCGAGCCATTTCAGGACCGCGCCTTTGCGCTCTCTGAGAAGATGCCAAGGGACGATGTTCGAATGATGCTCCATCAGGGAAAGGATGATTTCATCCCCTTCCCCGATCGCGCCGGCGCCGAGCGCCGCCGCGACGAGATTGATCGCGTCCGTGCCGCCCGAGGTGAAAACGACCTCATCGGGCGAGGCGGCGTTCAAGAACGTCGCGGCGGTCTTGCGCGCCTTTTCGTAAGCCGTCGTCGTCTCATTGGACAGAAGATGCAGGCCGCGATGCACATTCGCATAAGAATGCGTCATCGCCGTCGTCATCGCGTCGATCACGACGCGCGGTTTTTGCGCGGAGGCGGCGTTGTCGAGATAGACGAGGCGCTCGCCATAGGCGTCGCGGGCGAGGATCGGAAACTCCTCGCGAATGGCGGCGATATCGAGGGCGCGCGCATGAATATTCATGACGCGCCCCCGAGCCAATGCATGACGCGATGATGGAAGACATTGTGAACGCCAGGATGGGCGATATCCTCGAAAGCCTCATTCAGAAACGCCTCGACAAGCAACGCGCGCGCGGCTTGCGCGTCGAGCCCGCGCTGACGCAGATAGAAAAGCGCGTCCTCGTCGAGCGCGCCCGCCGTCGAGCCATGCGCGCATTGGACGTCGTCGGCGTAGATTTCAAGCTCCGGCTTGTGATTCGCCTCGGCGGCGTCAGAAAGAAGCAGCGCTTTCGCGGTCATTTGCGCGGCAGTCTTCTGCGCGCCGCGGGCGATGAGGAACTTGCCTTGGAACACCCCGCGCGCCCGGTCGCGAATCGCCGATTTGTGGCTTTGGCGCGTGACGACGCCTTCGGCCGCATGCGTCACATGACTTGTCACATCCGCATGGCGCGCGCCCGAAAGCGCCGAAGCGCTGTGGAGCGAGATTTTCGCCCCATCGCCCTCGCAAGCAATTCTTGTTTCGAGACGCGCCGCCTTTGCGCCGAGCAGCAGAGCCGTCTGGCGAAATTCGGCGCGCGCGCCAAGCCGCGCGGCGACGAACGATGTTTCAACGCCCCGGTCCGAACCGTCCTGAAGCGCGAGCCGGGCGAGCGCCGCGCCTTCTGCAATGTCGATCTCCATCAGGGAGTTCGAGAAATAGGCGCCGATGGCGTCGAAACTTTCGATGATCGTCGCCGCGGCGCCCTCGTTGAGCGAAAGCGCGAGGCGCGCATGGCAAAGGCCAGGCCCGGCGATGCGGCGAATGAGGATCGGTCGGTCGACGCGCGCGGCGACCGAAATCTCGATGATTTCCTCCGCCATCGCGCCGGCAAGATTGGCGAGCGGATGATCTCCGGCAAGCCCGCCCACGGCCTTTGCGCCACGCCGCGCGACCGTCACCCCGGCCGGCGTCTCGTCCCAATCGGCG
>JBFXBB010000027.1:0-15813 GCA_050183685.1 Amphiplicatus sp. | reverse complement strand
GCGCGAACCTATGACGCCCTCTGGCGAGCCGTCGGCGACATCTGCAGCCTGTTCACGCCCGAAGAATGCCGGAACTTCTTCAAAGCCCAAAACTATGTTGCAGATTAATTGCTCGACGCGCTAGGCTCGCCGCCCAAATGCCCTGCGATTCGAAGGGAGGGCGGGCCTTGAAGGAATTTATCGGCGACCCGGGTTTTATCGAGGAGCTCACCTCGACGCCGAGCGGACGAATCGTGCTGGAGGCGATCAGCCGCCAGGCCGATGGCTTCGCCATTTTCGGACCGAATTTCGAGCCGATCTACGCCAATGAGAAATCGGTCGCCCGTTTCCCCGCGACCTATAAGACGCTCGCCGCGGGCGGGACGATGCCCGAGGCGGTCAGGGCGTCCGTCAGGGCGGTGATGCCGAACGCGACCGAGGAGGAGATCGAGAAGGCGGCGGAATTCTGCCTGGAATCGATGCGCGCCGGCACGCCGATGGACGCCAAGACCCAGAACGATCGCTATGTGCAGGTGACCTATAAGCAGATATCGGAGGGACGGCGCGTCGCCATTTCCTCCGACATAACGGAGTTGCGCGATCGCGAGAAAGAGCTGCGGCATGCGCGCCGACAGGCCGAGGCCGCCAATGAGGCGAAATCCGCTTTTCTGGCGAACACCAGCCATGAAATCCGCACGCCCTTGAACGCGATCCTGGGCCTTGCCCAGGCGCTTGCGAAAAAACCGCTCCCCGAGGACGCGAACGACCATGTCGCCTCGATCCTCGACGCCGGAAAGACGCTGCTGGCGCTGCTCGACGACGTTCTCAATCTGTCGAAGATCGAGGCGGGCAAACTTGACCTCGCGCCGGTCGACGTCGATCTCGGCCATTCCATGCGGCGGATGCTGAAAATGTGGGGTCCGCAAGCCGAGCAGAAGGGCCTCGAAATATCGCTGTCGCTTGCCGCCGATCTCCCGGCGCTGATGCATTTTGATCCGACGCGCGTGCGTCAATGCGTTTCGAATCTCGTGCTCAACGCGATCAAGTTCACGGAGAAGGGGTCGGTCGACATTTCGGTCCGCGCCGCGCCGCAGCCGAATGGCGATCATCTTGTGACCATCCGCGTCGCCGACACCGGCATCGGCATCGAGCCTGAAGCGGCCAAGACCCTGTTTTCGCCCTTCGTGCAGGCCGACGCCTCGACCTCGCGCCGTTTCGGCGGCACCGGCCTTGGGCTTGCGATTACGCGCCGCCTCGCGCGGCTGATGGGCGGAGACGCCGAGGTCGAGAGCCGTCCCGGCGAAGGATCGACCTTTTCGATCTCTTTCGTCGCGGGCCCGCCGAAGAATCCGGCGGCGGCGGCGCCGGCGTCCGATCTCAAAGCCCGCGGCGTCCCGTCGTCTTTCAAGGGCCTCAAGGCGCTCATTGTTGACGACATTCCGATCAATCGGCAGGTCGCGGCGCTGTTCCTGAAACCGCTCGGCTGCATCGTCGCCGAAGCGGGCAATGGCGTCGAAGCGCTCGACAAGCTCGCCGCGGAGCATTTCGACCTTATCGTTCTCGACATGCACATGCCGGTTATGGACGGTCCGGAAACGGTCCGCCAAGTCCGCGCGAGCAAGGAGGCGTGGCGCGACATATCGATCATCGCGCTCACGGCGGATGCGATGAGCGGCGACCGCGAGCGCTATCTCGCGCTCGGCATGAACGGCTATCTCCCTAAGCCGATATCCGAGCCCGCGCTGATCTCGGAAATGCAGCGCGTGCTGGCCCCGCAAAGGGATGGCGAGGACATGCAGGCGGGCGCCGCGCCGGCCGAAGCGCAGGGGCGATAGCGCCATTCGACGGAGCGGGATGGCGCAAGGGAAAACGGACGATCGCGGTTGAGTGCTCGCCGCTTTAAGCGACGTCGAGACCCAGGTCGAGGCAGGGCGCCTAATGGGTGATCGAGCCCGATGAAATATAGTCGACGCCCGTTTCGGCGATGGCGCGCGCCGTTTTTAACGTCACATTGCCGGAGGCTTCCAGAACGGCGCGGCCCTTGTTCAGCGCGACCGCGCGCTTAAGGTTCTCCGTCGACATATTGTCGAGCAGGACGGCCTCGGCGCCGGCCGTCAGCGCCTCGTTAAGCTGAGCGAGCGTGTCGACTTCGATTTCGATGCGAACGAGATGGCCGGCCGCGGCCTTCGCCGCGCCGAGCGCCGCCGCGACGCCGCCCGCCGCGGCGATGTGATTGTCCTTGATGAGGATCGCGTCATAGAGCCCGAAACGGTGATTGGCGCCGCCGCCGCAGCGCACCGCATATTTCTCGAACGCGCGCAGCCCCGGCGTCGTCTTCCTGGTGCAGACGATTTTCGTCTTCGTTCCTTGAATGGCATCGGCAAGCGCCGCCGTCGCCGTCGCGACGCCGGAAAGCCGGCCGAGGAAGTTCAACGCGACGCGCTCGGCGGAAAGGATCGCGCGCGCGGGGCCGGCCAGGCGCAGCACGACGTCGCCGGTCTTCTCGCGCATTGGCGCGACGCGCGCGCCGTCGCCACGCAGGACGACGATCTCGACCGCGGGATCGACAAGCTGAAAGGCGGCGCGCGCGCAATCGATCCCGGCGATGACGCCGGCCCCCCTCGCGACGATCGCCGCCTGCATTCTTGCGTCCGCGGAAATGCAGGCGTTCGTCGTGATGTCGCCCGCCTCGCCGAGATCTTCTTTGAGGGCGCGCGCGACGACGTCGTCGATGAGGAAAGGCGGGAGCGGGGCGGGGCTCATGGCGCGGCTTCCTCTCTAACGCGGTCCGCCGCGCAGATTTCAGTGTGGCAGGCTTCCTTGTCCGTTTGCGGAAAGTCGCTGCGGAAATGCGCCCCGCGGCTCTCTTCGCGCGAGAGCGCGCCATGCACGATAAGCTCGGCGGCGATGAGCGCGCTTCGAAGGCCGCTTGTCATGGCGCTTTCCTGATTGAGGTCTTCGATGACGTCGAGCACGCCCTGAAGGCTCGCTTGCGAGCGGATGAGGGCCGCGCCCGACGACATCGCGTTTCTAAGCCGGGCGAGGGCTTCCGGGGGGGCGGGGCGCGCCGGCATGTCGAGCCGGTCGAGCGGCGCGTTGAGATTGCCCGGCGCGTCTCCCGCAGCGCCTTTCAGCCGCGCCGCAATGCGCGCGCCGAACACGACCGCTTCGAGCAGCGAGTTCGAGGCGAGACGATTGGCGCCGTGGACGCCGGAGGAGGCGACCTCGCCGACGGCGGAAAGGCCCTTGAGCGTCGAGCGCCCGGCGAGATCCGTCATCACCCCGCCCATGTGATAATGCGCGGCGGGCGCGACCGGCATCAGCGCTATTCGCGGATCGAGGCCGGCCTTCCGGCAGGCGGCGAAGACGGTCGGAAAAGCCTCCGGAAAGGCGGCGCCGACGGCCTCGCGCGCGTCGAGAAAGGCGCCGCGTCCGGCGGCGATCTCGGCTTCGACCGCGCGCGCGACGACGTCGCGGGGGCCAAGCTCGCGCCGCTTGTGATAAGCGTCCATGAAGCGGCGCCCGTTTTCGTTGACGAGCATCGCGCCCGCGCCGCGCAAGGCTTCCGTCGCGAGCGGCGCCGGGTCGACGCCGATATTGAGCGCCGTCGGATGAAACTGCACGAATTCTGGGTCGCGAATGACGGCGCCGGCGCGCGCGGCGAATGCAAGACCGTGCCCTTGCGCCGGCGTCGGATTGGTGGTGACCGCATAGAGGCCGCCGAGTCCGCCGGTCGCGAGCACGGTTTCGGCGGCGGTCATGGTCAGGCGCTCGCCTTTCGCGACGTCGAAGGCGAGGACGCCGCCGACGGCGCCGTGATCGTCCGTTAGGAGATCTTCGACGACGACGCGTTCGAGAATGGCGATATGCGCCGCGCTGCGCGCCGCCGCGATCAGCGCCGCCATGATCGCCGCGCCCGCCTGGTCGCCCGTCGCATGGACGATCCGGTCGCGGCAATGGGCGGCCTCGCGGCCGAGCGTCAAGGCGCCCGTCTCGTCGCGGTCGAAGCGGACGCCGTTGCGCTCAAGCTCGGCGACGGCCGCCGCGCCGCCTTCGCAAAGAACATGCGCGGCTTCGGGGTCGACGAGCCCGGCGCCCGCGCCGAGCGTGTCGGCGAAATGCAGGTTGGGGGTGTCGTCGGGGCCGACGGCCGCCGCCATCCCGCCCTGCGCCCAGGCGCTCGACCCGCCGGCGCCGAGCGGGCGCGCCGTGACGAGGGTGACGGGCCTTGGGGCGAGTTTCAGCGCGGTGTAAAGCCCCGCGACGCCGGCGCCGATGATGAGAATATCGGACTGTGATGACATCACGACGCTCGGCGTCTGTTTCGCGCGCGCGCCGGCCCGCCCGAAAATTGCGTCGCAATTTTTGGCCTCTCCCAAGGAAGAGGCGAAGGTTTGCGCTTGCATCTCGCACGGCGCTCTCCCTCTCCCTTGGGAGAGGTCGGAATTGCGAAGCAATTCCGGGCGAGGGCCTGCGGCGCTGGCATAGCGGGGCGCCTAAATCCGCGTCTCGACCGCGGCGACCTCGGGCGCGTGCGCCGGCGCGTAGCTCGACTGCCGCCTCAGGGGCAACGCGATCATGCGTTCGATCGGCGCGCGCGCGCGCGCGCCGATGACGGGGTCGATCCTCACCTCATGCGTCATCGTTTCGAGCGAGCGCAGGATTTTCGGCAGGGAGATGCGCTTCATATGCGGGCAAAGATTGCAGGGCCGCACGAAATTTACGTTGGGATTTTCAATCGCCACATTGTCCGACATTGAGCATTCGGTGATGAGGACGACATTTTTCGGCTGCTTTTCCTTGACATAAGAGCTCATGCCGCTGGTCGAGCCGGCAAAGTCCGCCGCCGCAATGACATCGGGGGGGCATTCGGGATGGGCGAGCACGATGACGCCGGGATTTCCTTCGCGGAGCTCGCGGATATCCGCCGCGGTGAAGCGCTCATGCACTTCGCAGGCGCCGGCCCAGGTGACGATCTTCACATCGGTCATCGCCGCGACGTTCTTCGCAAGATACTGGTCGGGGATGAGGATCACCGTATCGGAATTCCATTCGCGCGCGGCGTGTTCGACGACTTCAACGGCGTTCGACGACGTGCAGCAGATATCGGTCTCGGCTTTGACGTCGGCGGTCGTATTCACATAGGCGACGACCGGCGCGCCCGGATAGCGTTCCTTGAGCAGGCGCACATCCTCGCCCGTGATCGAGGCGGCGAGCGAGCAGCCCGCGCGCCGATCCGGAATGAGGACTGTCTTGTCCGGACAGAGAATTTTCGACGTCTCGGCCATGAAATGGACGCCCGCCTGGACGATCACTTGCGCGTCCGTCTCCGCCGCCTTTCTGGCGAGGGCGAGCGAGTCGCCGGCGAAATCGCCGACGCAGTAAAAAATCTCCGGCGTCATGTAATTATGCGCAAGGATGACGGCGTTCCGCTCGGCTTTGAGATCGTTGATCGCCGCGATGATCGGCGCCTTGAGGCGCCATTCCATTTCGGGAATGAAGCGCGCGACCTTCTCGTAAAGACGGTCGGTCTTCGCCTTCACCGACGGGGTGTAGGCAAGGGCCTCGACAGCCGCCTCGCCGCCGAAATCGGGCATCCGCTCCTCCTAATACTCTTTCTGAGTATATATAGGGTCCTAAAAATCCCCCTTGGAAGGGGGGGTCAACGAAAGAGCCTAGCCGGCGATTTTGGGCCGTCAACCCTCTTTAAGGGCTTTGGCTTGAGCCGGGCGCATCCGAGGGATGGCGAGGCCGTGGTCGGCATGGTCTCTAAGGGCCTCGCGTTTTGCCCGAAACAGCGCCGCCGGACGCCCGCCCGTTTCGCGCACGGCGTCCTTGGTGCGCGTCACCAAGCCGCTCTGTTCGACGCTGCGGCGAAAGTTCTGCTTGTGCAGGCGGAAGCCGACAATCGCCTCGACCGTGCGCTGCAACGCAAAAAGCGTGAAGGTCGGCGGGGCGAGTTCGAAGATGATCGGACGGTATTTGAGTTTGCCCCTGAGGCGGCCAATCGCGGTTGCGAGAATGCGCCGATGATCGGAGATCATCGGCTGGCCGGTCCCCTCGCGCGCGCGGATGGCGCGCCGCGCGCCTCGGTCGCGCGCGGCTTCGGCGACAAGGCCCGCCTCGTACATGAGTTCATAGCGATCGAGGGCGCGCTCTTCCTCCCAGGTTGCGCCTTGCGTTCCGAAAGCGAGACGGATGCGCGCGCGCCGCGTCTTCGACAGGGGCTCATTCGCCTTGCGCGCCCAGTCTTCGAGCGCCGGAAGGATCATTTGCGAAAGACTTGACGGCTCGCCGTCCCGCCAATCCTCCCAAGGAAAGAATTCATGCCAGTCGCGCCACCCCGCGCCCGGCGCCTCGACTGCGGCCGGCTCCGGCGCGAGCGCCAGATAGCCGACCGAGACGACGCGGTCGGACGCGGTCCCGCCGACAAGCGCCGCCGCCGGCGCCTCGCGCCCCTTGTCGCCGAAGGTGTAGAGCTGCTCGATATAGCCGAGATTGACCGTCGTCTGCTTCTCGACCCATTCGCGCAAGCCCAGTTCGAATGTGCGGTGCTTTTCGGGATCGAAAGGCCCATAGGGAAGGCCGAGAAAACCGTCCTCGCCGCGCACGCACAGGACTTTCGGGCGTTCGTTTTCAATCGCGGCGAGCACGGCGTTGAGGCCGATCGCGACGCGGACAGCGTTGGGGGCGGAAAGAACCATCGAGGGTGCAGGGTGCAGGTTGTCGGTCGCAGCAAGGCTCGGTCTGGGGTCGTACAACCAGCACCCTGCACCCGGCAACCTTCCTAGAGCGGCAAGGTCAAGAGCGGCGCCGAGATTGCGGGGCAGGGCGGAGGAAGGTCCTCGATCGCCTCGATCATGCGCCCGCCGCGGCCGAGGAGATTGTCCGCATAGGAAACAAGCAGCGGACAGGGATCGGCATAGGGCGCAGCCTTGCGAAGGCGAATGGCGTGTTCGGCCTCGCTCACGGCGGCCGCGCGCATGCATAGGATGATATAGGCGGCCGCCGTCGAGCGCGCGACGCCGCGATTGCAATGGATGAGGATGTCGCCCGCGCCGTCCCATTCGCGGACGAACGAGACAATCTCTTCGGCGCGCGCGCGCGCCGCGGCCTTAATCGTCTCGCAACAGGATTCGCGCTCGACATAGAGGCTCAAATGACGCTCCGGCGGGAGGTCGCCGAATTGCGGCGCCGATTCATCGTCGGACAGGAGCGAGATCACCCGCGCCGGTCTGAAGGCTGCGTAAGCCTTAACGGCCGCTTCGAGGGAACTCACGATCAACATGAATGGTGTTTAACGCGTTCCGGCAGATGAATTAAGGGCTCCGATATCACAGAGCGTTGAAGTATCGATTAAGTGACCGAGAGCCCGCCGGCCCCTTTCGGGGGGGGAATAGGGCCGGCAAGCTCTCGGAAACGCCTCACATAGCAAGACTGCGCCATATCGGTCGGGAGCGCCTTGAGATCAATCAAGGAAATCCCCCGCGGCGCGCCGAATATGCGCCGCGCTTCCGCATGATCAAACCCCGCGAGCTGCGTCGCCTCGAAATAGGCGCTCGCCCGATCGGCGCGTTTGATTGTCTTCTCGACGGCGCTTGGAAGTTCGGCCGGCAGCCCGAAACGCAGGTGGACGGCGCGCTGAAGGCGGCCCTCGATCGCTTTATAATCGTTTCCGAGCGCGCCCTTGAACGGGCTGATGAGGTCGCCGATGACGAATTCGGGCGCATCGTGCAGAAGCGCGGCGAGGCGCCATTTCAGGGGCCAGCCGGGCTTCATCTGTAGGCAGAATTCCTCGACCAGCAAGGAGTGCTGCGCCACCGTGAAAGGCAGCGGGCCCGACGTTTGGCCGTTCCAGCGCGCGACGCGGGCAAGGCCATGCGCGATGTCCTCGATCTCGATATCGAGCGGAGAGGGATCGAGGAGATCGAGCCGGCGTCCTGAAAGCATGCGTTGCCAGGCCCGCCTGGGCGCGTTTGCAGACGCCGTCGTCTTTGTTCGCTCGCGGCCGGTCAAGGGCTTCGTCTCCTTTAGGAAGCGGGTGCCCTAGAGCATGGTCCCCGAAAGGCGAGTCGGGCAACATGCTCTAGATTTTTGTTTTGTCGCGCATTTTATCCGAAAACCGGCTTCCGCTTTGCGGAATGCGCTCTAGCAAAGCCATGACGGCGTTACAAGGAAAGCAGGCGCGCGCGCGTTTAACGCCGCTTTATGAACGGCCTGTCCTAAAGCGTTTTGTCGCAGGTTTTGCGGCGGTTCGAAACGCCTTCGTCAATCCATGCTTAACCACGTGAATGTAGCATGGGCCCGGGTGGAGAAGCATCACACAGGCGCGCTATGACCGCGACAAGCGACGAGATGGGCGAGATCGCCGTCGACAGCGCGGCCGGCGTCCAAGGGGAAGATGCGCGCATCGCCGCCGTAAGGATGGCTGCGTCGACGGTCGGCATTCGTTTCTCTCTCATATCCTTTTGGGCGTTGGCGCTGGCGACGGTTGTGTCCTGGCGTGTGGTCGTCGTCTGGTATGGGCTGATGCTGCTCGCCGGCTACGGACGGTTTTTGGTCGAACGCGAGATAAAGCGCCGCTCCCTGCCCCATGTCGGCGCCTTGCATCGGCTTTACGTCATCGTCACCATCGTCGCGGTCGCGATCTGGTCGCCCGCGCCTTTGCTCGCCTGGCGTTCGGGCCATCCTTTTGGCCAAGAGGCCGCCATTCTCTTCATCATGGCGGGATATATGCTTGTCCTGTCTCAGTATCGCTCGACGCCGAGAAGCGCAATCTTCGTCACCGCGCCCTATGGAGCGATCCTGATTTGGATGCTTGTCGACAGTTTTGGCGAACCGGCCTTTATGCCGATGCTCGCCGGCGTTTTCATGTTCGCAGTGAGCCTCGCCTATCATTTAGGCTTCGATTTCTATTTACAAAGAATGCTTGCAAACGGCGCGGCCGATCGAACACGCCTCATTCAGGAGCTGCAAGACGCCAGGATCGCCGCCGAGCGCGCCTCATCGGCGAAATCGATGTTTCTTGCGAATATGAGCCACGAGATCAGGACCCCGATGAATGGCGTCCTCGGCATGGCCGAGCTTCTCGCCCAGACGCGGCTCGACGGTCGCCAGCGTCTTTACGCTGACACGATTCACAAATCAGGGGCGGCGCTTCTCACCATCATCAACGACATTCTCGACTTCTCGAAAATCGAGGCGGGCAGGCTCGATCTCGATCCAGCGCCATTCGATTTAAGGGCCACGGTCGAGGACGTCGCCGCGCTGATGGCGCCGCGAGCGCATGAAAAGCTCATTGAGATTATCGTGCGATTCCAGCCCGGGCTTGCGCCGAATGTCGTCGGCGACGCCGGGCGCATCCGGCAGATCCTCACCAACCTCGCCGGCAATGCGGTGAAATTTACGAATGCGGGGTATGTGCTCATCCATGTTTCGGGCGCCGAGGGGGACGGAAAGACGCGTCTGCGCGTCGAAGTCTCCGACACCGGCTGCGGGATCGAAGAGGAAAAGGCGCAGAGCATCTTCGACGCTTTCCAACAGGCCGACACGTCAACGACGCGTAAATTCGGCGGCACCGGCCTCGGCCTTTCCATTTCAAAACGGCTTGTCGAAGCGATGGGCGGCGAAATCGGCGTGCGTTCCGAGGTCGGCGCGGGGTCGACCTTTTGGTTCACGCTTGATCTTCCGGTTCACGAGGAGGCGATCGCGCCAACCGAAATATTAAGCGATGTCTATGGCAAGCGCGTCCTCGTCGTCGACGATATTGACGTCAATCGCCGCATTGCGCTCGAATTGCTTGCCGACTGGGGATATGTCGCCGATACGGTCGACAGCGGCGCAGGCGCGCTGTCGATGCTTCGGGAAGCCGCGCAGGACGGCGCCCCTTACGATCTTGCGATCATCGATTATTTCATGCCGGCGATGGACGGCGAAATGCTGGCGCGCGAGATCCGTAAAGACGCGCAAATCGCCGCGACGCCGATTCTTGTGCTGAGTTCGGTCGATCAGGAGGGCGGCTCGCGCGTCTTCCGCGCGATCGGCGTCGAAGGTTATCTCGTGAAGCCGGCGCGCGCGGCGACGCTACGCCAGACCGTCGCCAATATCTTAGCCAATGTGCGGCATGAAGAAGACGAAGACGCGCCGCAAGACATCGCGGCCGAGAACGCCGAGGTCGAGGCCGGCCTGAAGATCCGCATCCTTCTCGCCGAGGACAATGAGGTCAACCAACTCGTCGTCAAACACATGCTGAAGGCGAATGCGCATGAGTTGAAGATCGCCGGCAATGGCGGCGACGCCGTGGCGTTTTACCAGAATGACAATGGCGCATTCGACCTCATCCTCATGGACGTCTCGATGCCGGGGATGGACGGATATCAGGCGACGCGCGCGATCCGCGCCTTGGAGGCGGAACGCGGACTGAAACGCACGCCGGTCGTCTGCCTTACCGCGCATGTCATGTCGCGCGACGTCGAGGAGAGCGAGCGGGCCGGCATGGACGACTTTTTGTCGAAGCCGATCAGCCAGGAGCGGCTCGACGCCGTCATCCGCCGCTGGACGTCGCAGGTCGAATGGGTGGACGCGGCGATCGCCTAGGGCGTCGGGCTTTCATTGTGATAACCGGCGGGGGCGCCTATCCGGCGAGCCGCTCCATTTCGTCCGATGAAATGTCGTAATTGGCGTAGACATTCTGCACGTCGTCGCAATCGTCGAGCGCGTCGAGCATTTTCATGAGCGTCTCGGCTTGCTCTCCGGCGATCGGAACCTCATTCTTCGGCCGCCAGACAAGGCGCGCGCGCGCCGCCTCGCCGAATTCCTTTTCGAGCGCGGAGGCGACTTCGGCGAGCCGGTCCGGCGCGCAAAAGATTTCGTGCAGCTCCGCAGAGGATTGAACGTCGTCGGCGCCGGCGTCGATCGCGGCTTCGAGCACGACATCCTCGCTCGCCGCATCGCCCGGGTAATCGACGGCGCCGAGCTTGTCGAACATGAACGAGACCGAGCCCGTCTCGCCGAGCGCGCCGCCGTTTTTCGAGAAAGCCGCGCGCACCTCGCCGGCCGCCCGGTTGCGATTGTCGGTGAGCACTTCGACGATGACGCCGACCCCGCCCGGGCCGAAGCCCTCATAGCGGACCTCCTCGAAATTGGCTTCGCCCGCCGCGGTCGACTTCTTGATGGCGCGATCGATATTGTCCTTCGGCACGGACTGGGCCTTGGCCGCCTGGATGGCGAGCCGGAGGCGCGGATTGAAGTCGGGATCGGGCGCGCCCATTTTGGCGGCGACCGTGATTTCCTTGGACAGTTTAGAGAACAGCTTGGAGCGCCTGGCGTCCTGCTTGCCCTTGCGGTGCTGGATGTTCGCCCATTTCGAATGGCCGGCCATGACGGCTCCTCTCTCTGACGGCGTGTCAAGAAGGCTCGGGGCTTAGCGCGCCCGTCCCACAATATTCAAGAGGCGCGCCTCGCGCGAATTTTTCTTCGCTTATTCTCTCCCTAGATGAAAGCGTCATGAAGGCGCACCTGGCGCGCCGTCAATTCTTGACCTCTGCATGGCCTTCGCATAAGTGCTCCGCATAGAAAGTACGAGTTCTTGGGGGAGTTATGAGAAGTGCGTTGCTGGCTGCGCTCGGCGCAGCGTTTTTAACTTCGCCCGCTATTGCGGGGACCGTCACGATTACTTTCGATGAGCTTGAGCCGTGCTCCTATTCAGGCCCCTATGACGGTCCTGAAGACGTGCCGCCTTGCGGCGTTCTCGACGGTCAATATCCTGGCGTCGCGTTCACTTCCAATGCGGGGAATTTTCTTAACCAGGCCAATCCCGGTCTTTTTGAGGACAATCGCGCCGCTGCGTATGAGTATCCGTTGGTCGCGCATAGCGGAAGCAACGTCATCGCGCCCTAGGACGGAGAATATTTTATCTTCAACGCCGAACTTTATGTCGACTTTGCGGCGCCGGTGAACAATCTTTCCTTTTGGACGGGCGGCGACCCCCTGCTCGATGTGCTCGCGGTCGTCGATATTTTCGGATCGGGAGGGTTTCTTGCCGCCGTCGACCTCTTGAGCGGCGGCCTTGTTACGGCTTTCCACGATCTCGGCGCGTTCGAGAATGTCGTGCGCATCGCGGTCCGCGACATCCGGGCGAGCGCGAACGGCGCGGCGGGCCTTTACTATGACAGCTTCAGGTTCGACATGGACGATCCGTCCGAGGTCCCTTTGCCGGGGGGGCTGGCGCTCCTCCTCACGGGTCTTGCCGGGTTAGGCTTCGCCTCGCGCGCGAAGAAGCGAAATTAAATTTCGGGCAGGCGCTCGCGCAGCCGTCCGCCGATTCTGATCGGCGCGATGTTGAGCGCGAGGCCGGTCTTCGGGTCCGTGTCGACAAGGACGCCGCAAAGCGTCGCCGCGCCCGCGGCCGGGGCGAAGCGGCCGGCGGCGATCTTCGTGACGAAGCGTGCGAGGGGTTCGGATTTCTCCATGCCGATGACCGAGTCATAGTCGCCGCACATGCCAAGATCGGTGACATAGGCGGCGCCGCCGGCGAGGATTTGATCGTCCGCGGTCGGCACATGGGTGTGCGTGCCGAAAATCAGGCTCGCGCGGCCGTCGAGATAATGGCCCATCGCATATTTCTCGCTCGTCGCTTCGGCGTGGAAATCGACGATCACCGCCTGCGCCTCGCGGCCGAGCACCGTTGCCGCAAGCTCGCGGTCGACCGCGGCGAAAGGATCGTCGATCGGCGGCATGCCGCGTTGGCCTTGAATATGGAGGACGAGCACGTCTTCGCCGTTCGACGCCTTGTAAAGTCCGGCGCCGCGTCCGGGGTTCGATTTCGGAAAATTCGCCGGACGCAGGAGCCGCGGCTCGCGATCGAAAAGATCGATATCGTCGCGCTGATCATAGGCGTGATTGCCCGTCGTCAGGACATCCGCGCCCGCCTCGAACAATTCTTCGCAAATGCGCGGGGTGACGCCGAAGCCGCCGGCGGCGTTCTCGGCGTTGACGACGGCGAAATCGATCTTATAGCGGCGACGCAATGAGGGCAGGCGTTCGATCAGCGCGTTCCGGCCCGACCGGCCCAAGACATCCCCGAACGCAACGATCCTCATGCCGCCCCTTTGCTGACCCGGATCGCCTCCCTTTCGGTAATGACCCAGTCTAGGCTTTGATCTAGGGGCGAAAGCGGGAGGGCGTCAACTTCCTGCGCGCCATAGCCATAGCCGACGGCGAGGACGCCGGGACGAAGCGCGGCGAGCGTGCGGTCATAATAGCCGCCGCCAAGTCCGAGCCGTCCGCCCTTGCGGGTGAAGCCGACGAGCGGGACAAGAAGAATGCCGGGGGTCGTTTCCCCCGCCGCCGCGGGCGGAGATTTCGTTTTATGCGCCCCGTCGATGAGCGGCGCCCCCGGCGCATAACGACGGAACGAGAGCGGCGCGTTCTTTCTTATAATGACGGGCAGGGCGAGCGCGACGCCTTTTTCGGCGAGCGCGGCGGCGAGCGGCGCGGTGTCGAGTTCGTCCTTGATCGGATGATAAAGCGCGACGATGCTATCCGGCTGAACCGGAATATGCGCCAAGAAATTCCGCGCCGCATGGACGCCCGCATCTTTGCGCGTGCGATGCGCCTCGCCGCGCGCGGCTTTCAGCTTTTCGCGGAGAACGCTTTTCAGGGAGAAAAGGGGCGCAATCGGTGAAAGCAGGGTCAGTCTCCCGGCGTTGAGATAAAGCGCTGCGAATGAAGGCGCCGCCCTGGCCGTCGGACTTTTATTCGCCCTGGACCCTAAGGACCAGGTGGGCGCCGCTTATGGGGGACCACGATCCCCGACAGAGGCAGCTCCCAATCGATGATATACGGCCCCGGGGAATGTTGTCCGACGCGCCGGGCAGCCGGACAAAGATAGGAGGGCGCGGCGGCGCCGGCAAGGGAGGCCGGCAAGGGAGGCCGGCAAGGGAGGCAATGCCGGCGCCTCATCCTTCTTCCCCAAACTTGTAGATTCCGATCTGCGCCGCGCCATAATGGCGCCGGTCGTCCTCGCTATAGGCGTCAAGCGCGAGCGCGGCTTCATCGGCGGCCTGTTCGACAATGACAAGCGCGCCGGGCGCGAGCCAGCCCCCGGCTCTCAGCGCGTCGAGCGCCGGCCCGGCGAGGGCGCGGCGATAGGGCGGGTCGAGAAAGGCGAGGCCGAAAGGCGGGCCGACGCCCGCCGGCTTCACGCCCAGCGCCGTCGCCGAGCGGCGGTGAAGGCGCGTCCGCCCGAATAGCCCGAGCGCTTCGATATTGTCGCGAATGGCGCCCCGCGCCGCGGCGTCGGTCTCGACAAAAAGGCACCACGCCGCGCCGCGCGACATCGCTTCGAGGCCGAGCGCGCCCGAGCCTGCAAAGAGATCGATGACGCGCGCGCCCGCGAAAGAGAAATCGTCGCGATGCGCGAGAATGTTGAACAGCGCCTCGCGCGTGCGGTCGGCGGTCGGCCGGGCGACATCGCCTTTCGGCGCGACGATGCTCCGTCCCCGGAAAGCGCCCCCGACGATGCGCATGGCTAGGCCTCGTCCTCTTTCGCATGACCGTCGAGATGGCGGACAAGCGCCTCGCGCGCGGCCTTATCGCGCGCTTTTTCCGCCTTCGTCCGCCCGAATTTCGTCCGGTTTTCCGCGGCCTTCGCGTCTTTCTCCGCCGCTTTCCGGCGTTTTTTGAAACGATTGAGATTGACGACGCCGCTCACAGCCCGATCTCCTCCGAGACCTTTCTTCCTAGCTGCTCGCGCAATTGCTTCATCGGAATTTCCTCGATGGCGTCTTTGGCGAGGCCGCCGAGCTGAAAAGGCCCATAGGCGGTGCGGATAAGGCGGCTGACTTGCAAGCCGAGATGGGCCATCACCTTCCTCACCTCGCGATTCTTGCCTTCGGTCAGCGAAATCGCCAGCCACTGATTGGCGCCCGTTTTACGCTCCAGCACAGCCTTGATCGGCTTATAGGCGACGCCGTCGATCGTGACGCCCTCGCCCAGCGCGGCGAGGGCTCTTTCATCGACCCCCCCATGAACGCGCGCGCGGTAGCGCCTGACCCAGCCGGTCGCGGGAAGTTCAAGGCGCCGCGCGAGAGCCCCGTCATTCGTCAAGAGCAGCAATCCTTCCGTCGCGAGGTCAAGACGGCCGACGGAGATCACGCGAGGCAGGCGGCCCGCCACTGCGGCGAACACGGTCGGGCGGCCTTGCGGGTCCTTATGCGTCGTCACAAGCCCCGCCAGCTTGTGATAGCGCCAGAGCTGCGCCGTTTCCTTTTCGCCGACGCGGGTTCCGTCAATGCGAATCTCCATGCCGGGGCGGACCTTGAAGGCCGGGGTCGTCAGCGTCTCGCCGTCGACCGTGACGATCCCCTGCGCGATCAGGCGTTCGGCCTCGCGCCTTGAGGCGACGCCGGCGCGGGCGAGATATTTCGCGATGCGCTCGCCTGGCTCCTCGATTTCGTCAGCGCCGGTCATGGGTAATGTATCGTTAAGCGCCTCGGTCTAGCCTCGCGCGGACGGGAAGGACGAGGCGCGGGTGGACCTCAAGGAAGAAAAGGCGATCGGCGGCGATCCCGCGCGGCACTGGTATTACATATCGAAAGCGCGCGCCATCAAGTCCCTGATCGGCCCCGGCGCCGTCGAGGAACTGCTTGATGTCGGGGCGGGCTCCGGCGTCTTTTCCCGCATCCTGATCGAGGCGGGCGCGGCCGACCGCGCGACCTGCGTCGATCCGAATTACACCGAGGACTTTATCGGCGCGCGCCGCGGCGACAAGATCGCCTATCGCCGTTCGGTCGAGACCGTCGACGCGCGGCTTGTTCTGATGATCGACGTCGT
>JBFXBB010000026.1:0-16091 GCA_050183685.1 Amphiplicatus sp. | reverse complement strand
CGGCCCTTGTTCGCGCCAGGGCGCCGCGCTCCCGAGGTCCGGACGCGGACGGGGCGAGGATGCGTTGGCGCGAACAGGACGGGAACGGGCGGTTCCGGCGACCGGCGGGCTCACACAGCTCGGCCGAGCGGCCGTCATCGCCGCCTCGCCGGAGGACGCGGCCATCGAGACGGTCGCCAATCCGCATCCGGGCGCGCTTTATCTCGTGCGGTTCTCCGCGCCGGAATTCACCGCGCTCTGCCCGATCACGGGCCAGCCCGATTTCGCCCATCTCGTCATCGACTATGCGCCCGCCAAGCGGCTCGTCGAATCGAAATCGCTGAAACTTTTCCTTGCCTCTTTCCGCAATCATGGCGCGTTTCATGAGGACTGCACGCTGACGATCGCAAAGCGCCTCATCGCCGCGGCGGCGCCGAAATGGCTCCGCATTGGCGGGTATTTTTACCCGCGCGGCGGCATGCCGATCGACGTCTTCTATCAGAGCGGCGAGCCGCCGGCCGGGCTTTTCCTTCCGGATCAGGGGGTCCCCCCTTACCGGGGGAGGGGGTGATGCGGCCCCCGGTCATGCCCGTCCTCGCCGATACGGACCGACGATGACGGAGGAAAGAATAGGCCCTTGGCGCATACGGAGCAAACGCTCCGTCTACGCCAATCCCTGGATCGAGGTCGTCAATCATGCGGTGACGCATCCCGACGGCTCGGACGGCCAATATGGCGTCGTCCGCTTCAAGAACCGGGCGGTCGGCGTTCTGCCCGTCGACGCCGAGGGCTGCGTCTTTCTCGTCGGCCAGCATCGCTTTCCGCTCGACGCCTATAGCTGGGAGCTTCCCGAGGGCGGCGGCGCGCTCGACGAGGATCCGCTCGCGGCGGCCAAGCGAGAACTCGCCGAAGAGACGGGTCTCGTCGCCGGCGCGTGGATCGAACTCGCCTCATTCGACATCTCGAATTCGGTGACCGACGAGAAGGCGGTTTGCTATCTCGCCACGGACCTTACGCAAGGCAGGGGCTCGCCGGAGCCCTCAGAGGTCCTTAAAATCCGCCGCCTTCCTTTCGCCGAACTCCTCACAGAGGTGCTCGACGGACGGATTCGGGATAGTCTCACGATCGTGATGGCGCTCACGGCCGAGGCGCGGGCCTTGCGGGGCGCGCTTCCTAAGCCCATCTCAACGGCGCTTTTAGGAAAAGTGGCTACCCGTAGGCCAGCAAAGCGGCCATAAAGCGGCGCCTGGAGTTGTTGGAGATGAAGCCTATGTCGGCGTCCTCGAAAGTCGTGAAGCTCTCGACCGACCAGACTTGGTCGCGCATGCGCGTCGAGGCGGCGACAGCCGCCGCCCAGGAGCCGACGCTCGCCAGTTTTCTTCATGCGACCGTGCTCAATCATACGACCTTTGAAGGCGCGCTTTCCTATCGCCTCGCTGAAAAACTTTCCGACGGCGAGATGAATGCGATGCTCTGGCGCGAAGTCTGCGCGAGCGCCTATGCCGATGAGCCATCCATCGTCAAGGCGGGGCTCGCCGATATTCTCGCCGTCTATGAGCGCGATCCGGCCTGCAACGAATATGTTCAGCCCTTTCTCTATTTCAAAGGCTATCTCGCGCTCGAAGCCCAGCGTGTGGCGAACTGGCTTTGGCGGAAGGACCGGCGCCCGCTCGCGCTCTATCTGCAAAGCCGCATGTCCGAACTCTTTCAGGTCGATATTCATCCGGCGACGACGATCGGCAAGGGCGTCTTCATCGATCATGCGACCGGCGTCGTCATCGGCGAGACGGCGGTGATCGAGGACGACGTTTCGATCTTGCAAAATGTGACGCTCGGCGGCACCGGCAAGGAGATGGGCGACCGTCATCCGAAAATCCGCCGCGGCGCGCTGATCAGCGTCGGCGCGAAAGTGCTCGGCAATATCGAGATCGGCGAAGGCGCGAAGGTCGCGGCGGGGAGCGTCGTCCTGAAATCCGTGCGCGCGCATTGCACGGTTGCGGGCGTTCCGGCCGTCCCGGTCGGCGATTGCGCGAAAGCGCCGGCCGAAACGATGGATCAGGCCTTCGATTAGAGCGACGCGGCGGAAAAAGGGCGAGAGAGCCGCTTGCTCGTAGAACAAGGCCCAAGGCCGCAGCGTTCAAAATAAGGCGCCCGCGCGCCGCCGTCGTCACGCCTTCATGTTCTTAATCATCGGCAGACGGCGCGGCGTCTTGCCCGTCAGGCGCCGCACGGCGTTGGCGAGCGCTGGCCCGATCGGCGGCACGCCGGGCTCGCCGACGCCGCTTGGCGGCGCGTCGGAGGCGATGATCGCGACCTCGACCTGCGGCATCTCGTTGATGCGGAGCGAGCGGTAGTCATGGAAATTAGACTGCGCGACGGCGCCGCCTTCGTCGAGCGCGAGCTCGTTGAAAAGGACGGCGCCGAGACTGTATCCGATCCCGCCTTCCATTTGGGCGCGGATGATTTCGGGATTGACGGCGAGTCCGCAATCGACGGCGCACCAGACCTTATGCACGCGCGGCAGCCCGTCTTCGATCGATGCTTCGGCGATCTCTGCGACAAAGGTGTTGAACGACTCGACGGCGGCGATCCCCCGCGCGCGCCCTTTCGGCGCGTCCATGCCGCCGGCGATCTCCGCGACCTTTTTGACGACCCCGGCGAGACGGGCGTCCTTCGGATCCGTCATCAGCGCGAGGCGGCCCGAAACCGGATCCTTGCCGGCCTTTTCGAGAAGCTCGTCGATGAATGTTTCGACGGCGTAGCCCGTATGCGTATGGCCGACCGAGCGCCACCACAAGGTCGTCACCGGATTCCTCATAATATGCGCGGAGCAGTGAAAATTCGGCATCTCGTATGGAATGATCGCGGCGCCCTCGACCATTGAGGCGTCGACGCCCCCGCGCACCAGGCTTTCCCACGGCGTGCCGATGCGGAAGGATTGACCGGCGATCACATGCTCCCAGGCGATGATATCGCCATCGGCGCTAAGACCTCCGCGCAGACGATGCGCCATGAGCGGCCGATAATAACCGCCCTGGATGTCGTCCTCGCGTGTCCACATGAGCTTTATCGGCCGGTCGCCGCCCGCCGCCATGAAGATCTCGGCTGCTTCCTTCGCGAAATGCGCGTTCGCTTGCGCGCGCCGGCCGAAACTGCCTCCGGCGAGCACCGTGTTCAGCGCCACCTGTGTCGGCGTGAGCCGGCAAATTTCGGCGATCGCCGCCTGGTCGAGGGTTTGAAACTGCGAGCCCGTCCAGACTTCGACGCCTCCGTCGGTCCGCCGCTCGATCACGGCGTCGAGCGGCTCCATCGGCGCATGGACGAGATAAGGGAAAAGATAATCGGCTTCGAGGACCGTCGCGGCCTTTCCGAACGCCGAGTCGACATCGCCTTGTTCCCGGGCGACGGCGCCGCGCTTTTTCACGGCGTCAAGACTCTCCTTGGCGATCGCCTCGCTCGATCGGGTCTCGGCGCCGTTTTCGTTCCAGGTGATTTTCAGCGCCTTGCGGCCGCTTAGCGCGGCGTAGGAATTCTTCGCATAAACGGCGACGCCGCTTGAGATTTTCTTGACGTCGACGACGCCCGCGACCGCGCGCGTCGCCGAGTCGTCGAAAGAAGCGACATGGACGCCGAATTTCTTCGGATGTTCGACGACCGCCGTCAGCATCCCGTCGCGATAGACGTCGAGCGTGAAGACCGCCGCGCCGGTCGACTTCGCCTTGGTGTCGAGCTTCGGCAAGGTCTTGCCGATATAGATGAACTGATCGGGCGTTTTCAGGACCGGATCTTTCGGCGGCGTCAGCTTCGAGGCGGCATTGGCGAATTCGCCGAAGCGACCGCTTCGCCCGCTTGGCTTGTGGCTGATGACGCCCTGCGCGACGGAGATTTCGGAGGCCGGAACGCGCCAGGCCGCCGCTGCGGCCGCAACCAGCATCGCGCGGGCGACCGCGCCCGCCTGCCGCATCACAGTGAAAGAGGAAGACAAGGATGACGAGCCGCCCGTCGCCTGCATGCCGCCGATCGCGGGATTGCCGTAGAGCGCGGTATCCGCCGGCGCGTGCTCGGCGCGGATCTGGCGCCATTCGGCGTCAAGCTCCTCGGCGACGAGCGTCGCGAACCCAGTCATCGGCCCCTGGCCGAATTCGAGATTTTTAATCAGCACCGTGACGAGATCGTCCGCGCCGACTCGCACAAAGGCGTTGGGCGCGAAAACCGCTGGCGCGGCGGCCGCGGCCTTGGCGCGCCAGGGAAGGGCGACGGCGACGACAAGGCCGCCCCCGCCTTGAAGGAAGGCGCGGCGGGAAGAAGGCATCGGAAAGGACGTCATTGTCTAGCCTCCGAGCTTTGCGCCAGCGGCCTTCACGGCCTTCCGGATACGGACATAGGTCGCGCAACGGCAGATATTGCCGGCGAGGGCCTCATCGATGTCGGCGTCGGAAGGATTCGGCTTTTCCGCGAGAAGCGCCGCCGCCGCCATGATCTGTCCCGACTGGCAATAGCCGCATTGCGGCGTGTCGAATTCGGCCCAGGCGGCGCGAAGGGCGTCCGCGGCCTGTCCCGAAAGCCCTTCGATCGTCGTTACTTCCATGCCCGCGACGCGAGACAGAGGGGTTACGCAGGCGCGGCGGGGAACGCCGTTCACCTGCACCGTGCAAGCGCCGCATTGCGCGATCCCGCAGCCGAATTTCGTTCCCGTCAGCCGAAGCTCGTCGCGAAGCGCCCATAGCAGCGGCGTTTGCGGATCGATATCGAGCGCGCGTTTTTCGCCATTGATGCTGAGTGTGATCGCCATCTCCCGCTCCTTGGCCTCGTCGCTTGGCTATCTGCGTTGCGATCATGCGCCACGGCGCGCGCGCCTGTCCAGTTAAGGAGACAGATCTTTCGGCGAATCGATGTCGTCGAGCGTCGGCGCCGCCGCCTCGACGCCGTCGATTGCGCGCGCCGACTCTAACAGCGTTCGCGCGCCGACATCGCCCTTCAGCGCCTCCAGCGCCGCGAATAGGGCCTGCGAGAAAATCGCCGGAGGCGAGCGGCGTCCGTCGCAAACGCTATAGGCGACGCCGCTGGCGCTGCCGCGGAATTTCTCGACAAGGCGCGAATAATGCGCCGGGGTCACGAAAGGCATGTCGGCGAGCGCGATCAGCGCCGCGCGGGCTTTTTGCGCTTGCGCCCAGGCGAGCGCGCATCGAAGGGAGGCGCTAAGCCCTTCGTCCGGCGCTTCGTTCATCAAAATGTGATAGCCGTAGCGTTCGAGGAGCGGCGCGTGAATTCTTGACGACGCGCGGAGCACCGCGGCCCGCAAGGGAAGGCCCGCCGCCAACGCCGCCGCCGAGTGATGAAGCAGCGTTTTCCGGCCCAGGAGCGCGGCGAGCTTGTCGCTCCCGAAACGCGACGCGCTTCCCGCAGCGAGCAGCGCCGCGGCGATGTCGGCGTCTTTCATCGGCGCGGCCAGGCGTCGAGAACGCCGGCGAGGACGGAGACGGCCAGCGTGGCGGGATCGCGGGTTTTGGGAATGAGCCCGATCGGCCCCCTGATTCTTGCGAGCATCGCCTCGTCGAGGCCGCGCGCGCGCAGGGCGTCGAGGCGCGCGGCGTGCGTGCGCGGGCTTCCGACAGCGCCGATATAAAAAGCGGACGAGGCGAGCGCGCCAGGCGCGAGCGTCAGCTCCCACTCGCGGTCGTGGAAAAGGAGAATATAGGCCGTCCACGGATCGATCTGTGTTTTCGGAGCCTCGGACGCGGAGCGCAGCCTGATCTTTTCACTGGCGCGGCAGCGCTCCAGCGATTCGGCGTCGGGCGAGATCGCGCAGACTTCATAGCCCGCCGCGCTCGCGACGCGGCTGAAAAGCACGAGTTCGGCGCCGAGGCCGGCCGCGACGATCCGCAAGCCCGGCGGATAAACGCGCGTAAAGACGCCGTTCGCCCAGCCGGGGCGCTCGGCGTCGCCGGGCTCGGCGCCGCCCGGGCGAAAGCCGAGCGCGAAGGCGCGTCTCGCGGCGAGCGTCTCGACCGCGCCGGCGAGCGTTTCGGCCGCGGGATCGACCGTATAGAGAAGATCGACGCCCGAGCCGCAGGGCAGGACGACATCGAGGAAAGGCGAGTCCTTGCCATAGCGAACGACGCCGCCTTCGCCGCGCGCGATCGCTCTGCGCGCCTCGTCCTGAATGGCGCGTTCGAGACATCCGGATGAGATCGATCCGGCGAAACGGCCGTCTTCCGCGACCGCCATCTGCGCGCCGAGGGCGCGCGGCGCGGCGCCGTCGATCGCGGCGAGCGTCACGATCGCGGCCCCCCGGCCGGCGGCGCGTTCGCGAAGCGCGAAATTGAGGACGTCGCCGCCAGACGGATCGAAGGCCGGTTCGTTGCGTGCTTCCATGCCCCGCTAGCTATGGCCCCGCGCGGCGTCGGTCAAACGCCGCGCTCTCGTTTGCGCCGCAGCCGGCCGGCGGCGAGGGCGACCGCGCCGACGAGCAGGATAAAGAGCGGCGCCGGTTCGGACACCTCCGGCGGCGGAGGCGGAGGCGGCGGAGGCGGGGGCGGCGGCTGGCACGTCTCGTCCTCTTCCGGGATGCAGGGCTTTTCCGGAAGCGGCGGAACGATGAGAACGCCGGGCGGGCGCCAGGGATTGGTCGGCGGCAAGAGGGTCGGACGCTCGGGCGGGTATCGCCGCGAGGGGATCGGCGCAATCGGCGCCGGCGGAATCTCCTGAACTTTCGACGGCGCCCGCCCGGCTTCAAGAGATGGCGTCGGCACGTAGCGCGCCACCTTCGGAGCGGGGCGGGCCCCTAAAAAGACGGTTTGGGTTTCCCTTCGCCGCAGCAGCCGCAATTGACGACGATATCATTTTTGATGTCGCCGACCGCGCGCGCATGCCATTTCACGAATTCTTCCTCGCTCATCTCCGGCTTGCCGCCGAAAACGCCGTTTCCCCAGAGGATCGCGCCGGCGATGATCAGCGCGGCGACGACATTTGCTATCCCATTACCCATCATGGCTTCACCTCGAAGACGCGCGGCGGCGCATGAAGCGCGCCGTTCCCAGAGGCGATTACCCAATTCTCGTGCCACGAAACGCGCGCCGCAAGGGCGCTCCTGGTCGAGTTCCCGATCGAAAACCGCCTAAAATACAACCTTTTAGCGTGACGTGATGGAAAGCGCCGCCCTTGCCCCATTATGGTCCAGTCCCGCATCGGGACGAGGGCGGCCCGGCCGACGCCTACCCAAGCCGGGCGGCGCGTGCTAAACAAATCGTTAACGGGCGGGCGCTTCGAATCCGCGCTTTCAGGGCGGATTTCGGGGGCGTCGGCCTGGCGGGCGTGCTTGGGGCGCGTTGTGAGAGGGGGCTGGCGGAAGCCATGAGGACGGGAGAGACAGGGCTCAATCTCATCAAGGGCTATGAGGGCCTCAGGATGTCGGCGCATTACGCGCCGAGCGAGCAATGGACCGTCGGCTACGGCCATACGTCGAGCGCGCGCCACGGCATGAGCGTCACCGAAGGCGACGCCGAGCGGCTCCTCAAGGACGATCTGAAGCCGATCGAGACCCTCATCGCCGACACCGTTCGCGCGCCCTTGAATCAGAACGAGCATGACGCCGTCGCCTCGCTCATTTTTTCGATCGGCGAGGACAATTGGCGGCGCTCCTCCGTGCTCAGAAAATTGAACGCCGGCGACAAGCTGGCCGCGGCGCAGGCGTTTGAATTGTGGACAAAGGCGCGCGTCAATAGCGAGCTCGTCACGCTCGACGGCCTGGTGCGCCGCCGCGCGGCGGAAAAGTCGCTGTTCCTGATGCCGACCGACGCCTCGCTCGTCGTGCCGACATCGGATGTGCGTCCGGCGCCGGAATGCGAACCGGGCTTTATTTCGGATGCGGAGCTCAAAGCCGCGCCCCTCGTCGATTTCAACGCCGCCCGCGACAAGACGAAATCGGCGCTGTCGCCGGAAGAGCAGGCGAGCCGCTCGCGCGCGCTCTTCGCGGCGACGCAGGCGATTTCCGGCGATCCCTCGAAGATGATTATTTCGAAAGAAGAAGAGCACGCCGATATCGGCGTCACCGTCGGCGCCATTCTCGCCGGCATTCTCGCTTTCGGGCTGACGAGCGTCGGCGCCGTTTTGTTGATCGGGCAGGAATTCCCTGCTTTCGCCGCCGCGATCGGCCTCGGCTACGAACGATTCGCGACGCTTTTTGAGAATCTGCCGATGTGGCTCGCCGCGACGGGCGCGGCCATGTGCTATTTCATCCTCTACATTCTCGTGAAGCGCACAGCGCGTCACGAAATGAAGCGCCAGCGGGCGCGAGAGCTCGCGCGGCTCAGAATCGCGGAATGATGTCCTGCGACGGGCGTTCGCCGGATCGTAATTTTGCTGGATCACAATTTCGCTGGATCACAATGACGATTCACCTGTTGAAGCTCAGCGTCGGCGCGCAGGGCGTCGAAGATATGACGGCCTGGGTCGAAGGGCGCGTCAAAAAAAATGCGCGCGGACCTTATGGCGCCGTTCATGACCATGTGACGCGGATGTTTCCGAGGCGGGTCGACGAAATCCTCGACGGCGGCTCGATCTATTGGGTGATCAAGGGCGTCGTTCTGATGCGCCAGCCGATTATCGGGCTTGAAAAAGCGACAGGCGAGGACGGGATCGAACGCTGTGCGATCCTGATGGCGCCCGATATCGTTCTGACCGAGGCGCAGCCGCGCCGCGCCTTTCAGGGCTGGCGTTATTTGAAACCGGAGGACGCGCCGCGGGACCTCAAGGGCGGGGCGCGGCGCGAACCGCCGGCGCTGCGCGCCAGGCTCGCCGAACTCGGACTCTTATGAAAATCTCCCGCCGCGGCATGGTGATCGGCGCCGGCGCGGCTTGCATCGCCGGCGCGGCGCTTTTCGGCCTCCTCACGCAGTTCGGCGGCGAGGCGCCGTCATCCGCCGCTGGCGTAAGCGTGTGTCTCAAGGCCGACATCCCTTTTGTCGAGGGCGCGACGAAGCGCTGCTATACGCCCGCTGAGGCGGCCGCGCTCGCCGATCGGCCCGTTCTCGACGAACAAAACCAGCATGTGCGGATATCGCTTTCGCATCCGACCGATCTCGAACGGGGTCTTGAAACGGCGGGAACTTGCGCGGAATATCGAACGCTGAAAAACGCCGGTTGGTACGCGCTTTCGACGCGCGAAATGCGCCGTGAGGCGGTTTTCGAGCGCGCTTGCGGGGTCATCGCAATGCTCGAACAGGCTCAGCCCGCAGAAGTCTCCTATTTTGAGAATGACGCGCTCAGTAAGGCTGATCTGCGCTCGCTGTCCGACCATGCGCGCTTCGGATTCGGCCCGGAAGATGACCGACCGGGCGGCGGGGTCGAGATTTCCACGCTCGGCGACGGCGTTTGGCTGATCGCCGAAGGCGATCAGCGGGCGCGCATCGAGGAGATCGCGCACGCTGATTTCACGACCGACGGCCGCGCCGACATGCTCGTCTTCGTGACGGTTTCCGTAAAGGACGGCACGGCGACGGCGAGCCGCGTCGGCCTCCTCGACAAGCCGGCGGCGACAGGGCCGGTGATGTTTGTGGAGCGAGAGAAATAGGCAATCGGCAATGGGACGACGTTTTCATACATAGACTGAATTCATACATAGACTGAGTTCCGCTCGTTCCGGCTTTCACTGGGCGAGCGGTTCCTCGCATTCTCTATCCACCTATAAACGCTCTTTCCACAACCCGCCGCTGATCAACCTCCGCGGGAATTGCGCCATAGGCGAGCGATCTTTGCTCCAAATCGAGACGCGCCGCGCAAAACCCGTCAAACACGAAATCCGGCGCATAAAGACGAAGCGCCGCCGCTTGCAGCGCGAGCGCGGCGTCTTCGGCGAAAGCGCGCGCCGTTTCTTCGCCGAGCGCGCCCGGCTCAAGCCAGGAATCGAGCCGCTCCGCGTGGCGATCGAAAAATTTGTTGCATCCTTTCGCGTTTGCTACTTGCGCGCGCGCCGCTTCGAGACTATTTTTCTCCCGGGTGATCGCACGGAGGATGTCGAGCGCAATCACATTGCTCGATCCCTCCCATATCGCGTTGAGAGGCGATTGGCGGAAATGCCGCGGCATCACCCCGTCTTCGACATAACCGGCGCCCCCAAGGCATTCCATCGCTTCGGCGACCATGCCCGGCTGACGCTTACAGATCCAATATTTCGCGATCGGCGTTGCGAGCCGCGCGAAAGCGGCTTCGGCCGGCTCTTTTGCGGCGCGGTCGAAGGCCCGCGCGAGGCGTATAGCGAGCGCGGTCGCGGCTTCGCTTTCGAGCGCGAGATCGGCGAGGACGGCGCGCATCGCCGGTTGGTCGATCAATGTTTTCTGAAAGGCGTTTCTGTGCGCCGCGTGCCAGAGCGCCTGCGTCAGCGCGGCGCGCATCCCGCTCGCCGAGCCGATGACGCAGTCGAGCCGCGTGTGATGGACCATGTCGATGATGGTCCTGACGCCGCGGCCTTCCTCGCCGACGCGGCGCGCATGGGCGCCGTGATATTCGATCTCGGAGGAGGCGTTGGAGCGGTCGCCGAGCTTGTCCTTGAGACGCATGATATGAAGGGCGTTGCGTCCGCCATCGGGCAGAAAGCGTGGGACGAGAAAGCAGGTGAGGCCGGCGTCGGTCTGCGCGAGCGTCAGAAACGCGTCGCACATCGGCGCCGAGCAGAACCATTTATGGCCCGTCAGAACGTAATCATCCGCGCCAATGCCCACGGCGCGGGTCGTATTGGCCCGGACGTCGGAGCCGCCCTGTTTTTCCGTCATCGCCATGCCCATCGTGGCGCCGCGTTTTTCCGGGGCCGGAATGAATCGCGGATCATAGGCGCCGGCCGTGACGCGCGGTTCCCATTCCTTCGCGGCGTCCGGCTCGTTTCTGAGGGCGGGGACGACGGCGTGGGTCATGACCATCGGGCAAGAGACGCCGGCTTCGGCCTCGTTCATCAGGAAGAGAAGCGCCGCATGAAGGACATGCCCGGCCTCCTTCACGCGCCAGGCCGCGGCCGAGACGCCGGCCGAAAGCCCGAGATCCATCAGCTTGTGATAAGCCGGATGAAACGCGACTTCGTCGAGACGATGGCCATAGCGGTCGAAGCTTTTGAGCTGCGGCGGGTTCCGGTTCGCCTGCTCGGCCCACTCGATCGTCTCGGCCGCGCCGCAGCGCGCGCCGAATTTCGCCAGGCGCGGGTGATGCGCCCTGCCGCCCGCCGCCTCGACGGCGCCTTTGAGCGCCGCGTCGCTGGAATAAAGATCGACATTCTCGAAGGGCGGCGGCTGGTTCGTCACCTCATGCGTCTCAAGCGACGCGCGCGGGCGGAAAACGGCCATAGCGTTCCTCCATCAGCGAGTAGCGAGCGGCGAACACTGAATAGAGAAAGAGAACGAAAGGACGGACCCGCCGCGCGCTGCTTGCCTATTCGCTATTCTCTACTCCCTATTCGCTTTCTTCAACGCGACCCAGGGCAGGGCTTCCGTGGTGAAAACGTCGCCTGTCGGGACGAGTCCCGACGGATCGTCGAAATCGCCGAGGAAGAGATGGGTTTCGCCGGCCCATTTGGGGCCCTGATAGGAAAGGGGCGCGCCGCATGTCGCGCAAAAGCCGCGCCTGACGCCGGGGGAGCTTTCATAGAGCGTCCTCGATGCGCCTTTCCAGCGAACCGCGTCGTCGCGATAGCCGACATAAGTCGAGAAAGGCGCGCCGGTCGAGCGCCGGCAGTCCTCGCAATGGCAATTGCCGACGAATTTCGGCGCGCCTTTCGCCTCGAAGCGGACGGCGCCGCAGCGGCAGCCGCCGGAACGGATGGAGTCAGTCATGACTAGTCCTCCGGGCGCGCATGATCTCGTACAGGGCGACGGCGGCGGCGTTCGACACATTGAGGCTGTCGACGCCGGCCGCGATCGGAATGGCGTAGACGCCGTCGCAGGTCGAACGCACAAGCGGGCGCAGCCCCGCGCCTTCCGCGCCGAGGACGAGCGCGACGGGCCTGTCCGCGGGGATGGCCGCGATCGGGGCCGCGGCCTCGCCCGCAAGGCCGGCGCAGAAATAGCCGAGCGCTTTCAGCCCTTCGAGCGCGCGTCCGATGTTGACGACGGCGACGCAAGGAACGGTCTCGACGGCGCCCGCCGCGGCCTTGGCGAGCGCGCCTGCAAGCGGCGGCGTGCGCCGATCCTGCACGACGATCGCGCGCGCGCCGAAAGCCGCCGCCGAGCGGAAGATGGCGCCGATATTGTGCGGGTCGGTGATCTGGTCGAGCACCAGGACGGGGCGCGCGTCGGCGGCGCTGCATGTCTCTTTGAGGCGGGCGGGCGGCAGTTCCTCGATTTCGACCGCGATCCCCTGATGTACGGCGCCCGGATGCAGCGCCTGATCGATCGCGCCGGCCTCGACCTCTGCAATGAGGCGGCGCCGCTCGCTCCTGACATCGGCCAGCCATTCCTTCGCGCCGCCCGCCGCCAGGATGCGCTTGACCTTGCGCGCCGGATTGGCGATCGCCGCGAGGGCGGCGTGGCGGCCGTAAATCCACAATCTTTCGGGCCGGCTGTAATTCTTTCGCGGAGCATGGTCCGGCCGGGACGGCTCTTCGCGGCGGGCGTCGTGCGGCGAGTTGCGGCGAGCGTCCTGCTGCGGCGCCGAGCCGGCGCCGCGCTCCCGCCCGCCGGATCTTGCGCCCCGCGGCCGCTTCGGCCTCGATGCTGATTTCGCTTTCATGGGCCGATGGCTTAGCGCGAAAGACCGTCCGCCGAAACAGGGGCTTAGAGCCGGTTGCGGCGCGGCGGCGCGGCGGCTATAGACGCCGTTTCCTGATCGGGACCGGGCCGGCTCGCCCGCCGCCTGATCGCAGGCCGAAAGGGCTCGGATCATCCGTCCTGACATGCCTGACGGAGGGGTGGGAGAGTGGTTAAATCCACCAGACTGTAAATCTGGCGCTTCACGGCTACGTTGGTTCGAATCCAACCCCCTCCACCACATTGATTTTATTAGGTAATCTCAGGCTGACTCCCTTGCGGGATTTCGCCGACTTTCTCTCTGCGCTACCACTGCGCTACCAGCCGGAGTCATTTCGCGGCCAGAGACCGCCCGCGTCGCGCATCCCGCCCTGTCATGCCCGACGAACTCCGATCCGGGGCCATGCTGTTGGACTTATTGACAACACTTGAGCGTGTTGATATTATCTCCAACATGAAGGCCGAGCTCCTGCTTCGCGAACGTCTCGTGCTGTCGGAGACGGCCTTTTTGGAAATGGTCGTCTGGCGTGTTCCCGAGCCGGTTCGGGGCAGCGCTACCGGCTGGCTCTCGTCTCGGAAGGCGTTTGCGTGCTGCGCTACGACAATGAGGCTGGCAAGGGCGATCACAAGCATGTCGGTGAGCGCGAGGCGTTTTATCGGTTCGTCGACGTAGAAACCCTACAGGCCGATTTCTGGGCGGACGTCGAAAAGTGGAGTGAAGAGCGATGAGAACGGTGACGCTGGGCGTGTCTTCGATGAAGGACTCAAAACGGCGGCTCGCCGGCGCCTTCGAGGGCAGGCGGCAGGGCGCGTTCATCGCCTTCGCCTCGCCGGAGCTTTTGTGGAAGACGCTGACCGAGAAGCGTTGGGAAATCCTGCGCACGATGGCGGGCGAGGAGGCGATGTCGATCCGCGAGGTCGCACGTCGGGTCGAGCGCGACGTGAAGGCCGTTCATGGCGACGTGCAGGCGCTCTTGGCCGCCGGCGTTCTCAACCGCGTGGAGGAAGGCGTCGTCTTTCCCTATGACGCCATTCATGTGGATTTCACGCTGACCAGGGCGGCATGAGGAAAGTATAGCTGCAAGTTGCGGCGGATCGCACCGCCGCTCTCGCAATGGCGACAGCCGTCTTCGGGCGTGCGCTTCGTTATATTTTTGCAGGCGAATAAATCAGCGCAAGAATTGTTCTCTGCGGCTACAGCCCCCACCGCGCCAGCGCCGGAAACGCTCCCAGCGGCCCCTTCGCCCGCGCCATGCGCATGGCGACGCGGCGATTGATCTCCGCCTTCAGCGGTTCGAGTTCCGCCATGATCTTCGCATAAGTCTCGGCGCGCATGTGGGACGGGCGCTTGGGCGCATCGCCGAAGTAATCGAGCCCCAGCCGGCAAGCGATCTTGTTCGCCTTGCGCACAAGCCGCTGCGTCTCCGTCTCCCGGCGGCTCGCCCAGGTGATGCGCCCGCATGTCCCGCAGCAAAGGCCGCGCGGCAGAACGGCGAGGCGCAAGGTGCGGCGCGCGCAAAGCGGACAAATGAAATAGGCGCGTGTCCCGCCGAAACGACAGGGGCGCCGCTCCAGCCGCACCGTGGAGCGGATCGGCCCGGCGCCATCGTCATTGCCCTTCCACACATAGAAGGCGGAGAACTCGTCGCGTTCGGGATTGTGCTCAGCGTGGATTTTCGCCGGCTCGGTATCGTCGAACGTGATCGGCCCGGAATATCCCGAAAGCGCGCCCCAGCTTGCGATATGGTCAGCGTCAAGCGTGCTGACTTGCTCCCAGGTGGCGCGATATTTGGGCACCGTCATGTCTATTCTCTAGTTTGAATCTGGGCGCAATCGCCGAAGTCTTTTGGCGAATATTGAAATCTCTTGATAAGCTGAACGCCTCCGATTTGGCGGCCGTCTGTGATCGAGTCGATGGATAGGACAACGCGATCTCGCGGATGGGTCATGCGCCTTTACGGAATCCCTCGCCGAGCTTATTGCGCGCCTCTAAAGGCTTGTTCCGGCGTCTGCTGTTATAAAATCGCTCGGCGTTGCAAGCGTCTGAAACTCGGCAAGCGCCCAAGCAGCGGATACGGCGCCGTCCTTCCAGTAATAGGGACCCGCAAGATCTCCACCCATTACGCCAGCATTGTTTGGATGACATCCGGCTTTCGCTACATCAGTCGACTCGACGAAACTGCCCGCCGGAAGCGCGCCGCCGGCGGCGGCGACATCGACGCCGTCCTGACACATCACCGGCACCGTCGCCTCGACGCCCCCATGAGCGATTAAAATTCTGCGCCAGGTATTGGCGTAGGTCGAGCCCACCCCCCAATAGGTCAAATTGGTTGTTGTAAACGCTCTTTGCAGCCTGACTTCGCTGCCGTTCCAACCGTCGAGAATAATGTAGCCGGGCCCGCCTTTGGAGAAGATATACCCCCAATTGCCGCCGCCGTTCGCCGACCGCGCAAAGCCGGCAAACGTAAATGGTCCCGAGTCGGTCGTATAATCCGACTCGACGCGGCGGCCGGTCACTGAATTCATTTCCAGCCCGGGCATTCCATAGGGACCGGAGATCGACGGCGGCGATCCTTGTTGCGTGAACGATCCGTTGCCCGTCACATCCGTCACGAAATCGAACGTGTAGCGATCGAAGAAGTCGAAGCAGGCATTGCGCCCGAAGGGATCGCCAACCGCCGGCTGCGAGAGCGCTCCGGAGTCCGAACCGACGCGGAGATAGATCGTATCCGTCGTCGAGAGTCCGCCGCTCGGGCTTTGAACGTAGAGGTCCATCGAGGGCGTTCCCGTGTCGATGGAGCGCACATAGCAGGGTAGTCTCGTCGTCATGGCCTCGTCGGAATAAAATCGGATGTCGCCGCCGTCCGACTGCACCGTCGACCAGAAGGCATGCCCGCCGGCAATGACCGCCTCAGTCAGGCGGATAGGCAAGCCTTCGGGAGCTTCCTCCTGTAATTCGAGCGCGGTGCAAAGGAACGATCCGCTCACCGGCGTTGCATAGGCGTAAGAGTTTATGATGAAAGTCATCTTCTAATTTCCTTTTCCGTTTGAATTCAACGCCCGCCGCTTCGAAGGCTCGCCGCCAATCCGCGCCCTCAGGGGCATGAGCTGGGCTAGGGAGCTCGCGACTTCATCGAGCGAGCGGGCGACGCAGACGAGGCCGCCGGCAAGCGCGATTTCCCGGTGAATTATCCTTTGCCTTTCCGATAGACGGCCTTTCCCGGCTTTCAGTTCAATGCCGATGAACCGACCCCGGTAGATCACCTCCAAATCCGGCCAGCCGGGTTTCATGCCCAGCGCTTTCTGCTTCGCGCGATATTGGCGCGCATGCAGGCCCTCTTTGCGCGATGAATGAAACACCGCATCCCTCGGCAGCGCGATGCG
>JBFXBB010000025.1:0-16108 GCA_050183685.1 Amphiplicatus sp. | reverse complement strand
TCTCGGGCTCGGGCTTCTCGTCGTCATCTTCATCGGGATGCTGATGACCGGCGAGCAGTCGGCCTTGACGTTCTTCCTCCTGACGGTCGCGGCTTTCGCGCTCGGCTTTTTGCTGATCGTCCCGATCGGCGGCGCCGACATGCCGGTCGTCATCTCGATGCTGAACTCTTATTCGGGCTGGGCGGCGGCCGGCATCGGCTTCACGCTCGAAAACATGGCGCTGATCGTGACGGGCGCGCTTGTCGGCTCTTCGGGCGCCATTCTTTCCTACATCATGTGCAAGGGGATGAACCGCTCCTTCGTCTCGGTCATTCTCGGCGGCTTTGGCGGCGAGGACGCGGCGGGCGGCGCCGGCGGGGGCGACGAGCGGCCGGTCAAGCAGGGATCGGCCGACGACGCGGCCTTCATCATGAAGAACGCCGGCAAGGTCATCATCGTTCCCGGCTATGGCATGGCGGTCTCCCAGGCCCAGCACGCGCTGAAGGAGATGGCCGACACGCTGAAGGCGAACGGCGTCGAGGTGAAATATGCGATCCACCCCGTCGCCGGGCGGATGCCGGGGCATATGAACGTGCTCCTCGCCGAGGCGCAGGTGCCTTATGACGAGGTCTTCGAGCTTGAGGACATCAATGCGGAATTCCGCACCGCCGACGTCGCCTTCGTCATCGGCGCGAATGACGTGACCAATCCGGCCGCCAAGACCGACAAGACCTCGCCGATTTACGGGATGCCGGTGCTCGACGTCGAAAACGCCGGCACGGTGCTGTTCGTGAAGCGGTCGATGGCGTCGGGCTATGCCGGCGTCCAGAACGAACTCTTTTTCCGCGACAACACGATGATGCTGTTCGGCGACGCCAAGAAGATGTGCGAGGAGATCGTCAAGGCGCTGCACTGACCGGAAATCAGAAACCAGACATCAGAAACCAGAAGGGTTCGGGATTGACGTTCCGAACAACGCTCGACCTTCCGGCTTCCAACTCCTGGCTTTTGATTCCCTTTCCTATTTTTAACCTTGCGCGCGCTGTCCCCGCCGCTTCAGGCGCGGGGGGAAACGTGCGAAGAGCATCGTCTCCCGCGCCGGGGCTCCGGCGCGCTCACCACCCGAACGGGTCATCTGGGGACGTCACTATGATCAAGCATCTATTGCTCACCGCCGCGGCCGCGGCGCTTGTTGCGTGTTCGCAGAACAAGGAAGACACAGAACCGCCCGCCGCGCCCGCGCCGGCCGAGGAAACCGCGCCCGCCGATGAATCGACTGAAGCCGCCGTCATGCCCAGCGCCGAAGAACGCCTCGACGCCGCGCTCGCCGCGCAGTCGGAAGCGGCCAAGGCGCGCTATCAGTGGCGCCATCCGAAGGAGACGCTCGAATTTTTCGGCGTCGAGCCCGGCATGACCGTCGTCGAGGCGCTGCCCGGCGAAGGCTGGTATTCGAAAATCCTTGTCCAATATCTCGGATCGGAAGGCCGGCTCATCGGCGCCGACTACGCGCTCGACATGTGGCCGCTCTTCGGCGACCAGATTCCCGCCGAGATGCTGGCGACGCGCGCTTCTTGGGCGGCGAATTTTCCCGCCGAAGCCGATCCCTGGTGCGAAGCGGATTGCGCCGCCGTTTCCGCCTTCAATTTCGGCGCGGCGCCGGCCGAGCTCGCCGGGACGGCGGACGCCGTGCTTTTCATCCGCGCGCTGCACAATATGGCGCGGTTCGAGGGCGAGGGCGGCTATATGACCGCGGCGATCAATGAGGCGAAGACCCTTCTGAAGCCGGGCGGGATCGTCGGCGTCGTCCAGCATCGCGCGCCGGCGACGAGCGCCGATGACTGGGCCTCGGGCGGGGCCGGCTATCTGAAGCAGGACGCCATCATCGCCGTCTTCGAGAATGCGGGCTTCGACTTTGTCGAGGCGAGCGAGATCAACGCCAATCCGAACGACCAACCGGGCGCCGAGGACGTCGTGTGGCGCCTGCCGCCGAGCTTCTACACGAGCGCGGACAATCCCGAACTCAAGACGCAAATGGAAGCGATCGGCGAGTCGGACCGGATGACGCTGAAATTCAAGAAGCCGGAATAGGCGGTAGGGGCCGCGCGCCCCCTCTCCCGAAGAGGGAGAGGGGGATTGACGGATCTTGACCGGCATACCCGCGCCTGCCATCTTTCGAGCATGCGGCCATCCTTCGTGACGGCGCTTGCGCGCCTCCTCAGGATGAGGCGGAGTTTGCTGCCGCTCCTCCTCAGGATGAGGCCCGTTTTGCTGCAACAAGGGAAAGCCTCATCCTGAGGAGCGCCGAAGGCGCGTCACGAAGGATGGGCCGGGGGGCTCCCGCGCGCCGATTCGGGTTTCTCGCCTGCGACGGCGAGAAACGGGCCGCTACTCCCTGCCCCAGAGCGAGAATTCCCGCATCAGGTGAAAGCCTGCCGTATACTGATTTTGATCGCCATATTGGGCGATGATCGGCGTATCGGCGATGCCGTCGAATATATAGCTATAGGTGATGTAGGGGTTAAGCGACCAACGCTTGAACACATTGATATAGGCGTTGAAGCTGCCGCCGATATCGCGAAAGCCGGCATTGGCGTCATAGACCGGCAGGCCGGAACTCGCTGATTGCGCCGGCGTCACGCTGAAATAGGCGTCGGCGTAATTGTTGCCGATCCAGGCGGTCTGCGCCGAGACCGATGTCGACACGCGCCCCCAACGGAAAAGCAGCGCCGTCATCGTGGCGTCGACGATCGTGCCGCGATGGCCGGTCTTGAGACCGTGACGGACCTTGAAGCGCACCGAATAGCGGTCGAGAAAGGTTGTCGCGGCGAAACCGCCGAATTCGAAGGTCGTCCCAACCTCGCCAAGGCCGACAAGGGCCGGATTGTCCTTCTCCTTGCGGTCGCCGACGATTCGAAGACTGGGGCCGGCGCTGAAATTGGAAAAGCCGACGACCGCGAAGTCAGCGCCGGAATCGTCAAAAAACAGGAAATGCCGGGCGCGGATGAAAACGGCCGGGTCGACATCCCATTCGAAATCATCCGATCCAAAATAATCCGGCCTGTAGACGGGGCCGACGCCGAGGCTGATATCGGTCTCCTCCGGCGCGAGATAGGTCATGATGCCGAAAAAACCGCGCAGCGGCGACCACCCGCGGTCATTGTCGAATTCGTCGTCATTCTTGACGTCGCGATCGCGGCGCGGCTCTTCGTAAGGCTTGCCGATCAGGGGATCGAGCTTCGGCTCGTCGAGATGCTGCTGGGCGCCCGCCGGCGCCGGCGCGAAAAGAAGGGCGAGCGCGCCGCATGCCGCAATCAGGAGCCGAGCCCTCATACGCACCCCTTGCTTACACGCCCTGGCAATATTGGTTCCGCGGCCCGCGTCCCCTTTTGGCGTGCGCCCGTCCATCAGCCGTGACGCGAAGAATCACGCGCCCGGACGCAAAGAAAACAGGGTAATAATGACGACGTCAATCTCGAGGCCCCTCTCGGGCCTCAATCGACGGCGTCTTCCATCGCCTTGCCGATGCTGGTGACGTCGCGCCCGACGCCCTGGACGGTCGCGCAGGCCGTCAGGATCAGGCCGAAGGCGAGAATGACGAACAGGCGCATCTTCCTATCCTCCCAAATGAACGGAAGACTCATCAGACGCGGCGGGCGGCGAGGCAAGCCTCAGGCGACGCCTTCGCGCTGTAGGCGCTTCCGGATCAGCTTGCGCGCGCGGCGAACCGCTTCCGCCTTTTGGCGGGCGCGCTTTTCCGAGGGCTTTTCGTAGAATTTGCGGCGCTTCATTTCGCGGAAGGTGCCTTCGCGCTGCATCTTCTTCTTCAGGGCGCGCAGCGCCTGCTCGACATTATTGTCGCGGACGATGATCTGGACCAGGGTCCGTCCTCCTTCTTCAAAACAAAAACGCCGAAAGCGCCAGTTTGCATGGCCTTCAGCGTGCGCGGCCTATAGCAAAGAGCGGAGAAATTGTCCACTCGCCCCTTTGGCGAAGGGCAGGGGAGTGCTTAGCTAAGCGTCATGAGCATGAAATCCGGCGACATTGACGGTTTCGAGCCCGCCCGCCGGGCGATCCTTGAGGCGGCGCTCGTCCGCGCGCCCTATGAGGGCTGGTCGCGGGCGACGATGGGCGCCGCCGCGCGCGAGGCCGGGATCGAGCCCGCCGCCCTCGCCGCAGCCTTTCCGGGAGGCGTCGGCGACCTTTTGACCTACTGGTCGGAAGAAACGGACGCCGCCATGCGGGCGGCGATGGCCGGGCCGGATTTCGAGCCGCTGAAAATCCGCGCGAAGGTCGCTTTCGCTGTCCGCGCGCGGCTCGATCTCCTGCGCCCGCATAAGGAGGCGGCGCGGCGGGCGGCGGCGGCGCTCGCTTTGCCGATCTTCGCCGGCCTCGGCGCGCGGCTCGCCTGGCGGACCGCCGACGCCGTCTGGCGCGGCCTCGCCGACAAATCGACCGATTTCAACTTCTATACAAAACGCGCGCTGCTCGCCGGGGTGTGGACCGCGACCCTCGCCCGCTGGTTTGCCGACGACGCGCAAGACGAGGCCGCGACGCGGGACTTTCTCGACGCCCGCATCGAGAATGTGATGCAGATCGAGAAGCTGAAAAAGCGCGTCAAGGAGGCGGGCTTCGACCCCGAGGGCCTTGTCGGCTGGCTCGGCAAGCTGCGCTATCCGGTCTCGAAAAGCGCGTCCCAAAAGGCGGACGCCAAAGTCGACGAGGCGCTTAAGGAAAGCTTTCCGGCGAGCGATCCGCCTTATTGGACGCCGTAGCGCGTGGCGTGAATAATATGCGCGAATCGCGCGCAAATTTCGATCAATCGCCGCACGAGGGCTCAGCCCCGCCGCTTCAATTGCGTCACATGCCCCATCTTGCGGCCCGGCCGCGGCGCGTCCTTGCCATAAAGATGCAATGAAAGGCCGCGCATGCGCGCGATGTCCCGCCATTGATCCGCCTCCTGACCGATGAGATTCTCCATCACCGCGTCCGAATGGCGCGCCGCATCCCCGAGGGGCCAGCCGCAAATGGCGCGGATATGCTGCTCGAATTGCGAGCACGAGCAGGCGTCGATCGTCCAATGCCCCGAATTGTGAACGCGCGGCGCGAATTCGTTGACGAGGACGCCGCCTTTCTTCAGCACGAAGAACTCGACGCCGATGACGCCGACATAGTCGAGCGCGGCGAGCATGAGAGCCGTGACGCGGCGCGCCTCCTCGGCGGTTTCATCATCGACGCCGGCAGGCGCGATCGAGGTCCTGAGGACGCCGCCGCGATGACGGTTTTCCGGCGGGTCGTAAAGCGCGACGTCGCCCCCCGCCGCCCGCGCGCCGATGACCGAAATCTCGCATTCAAAGTCGACAAAGCCTTCGAGAATGGAGGGCTGCGCGCCGATTTCCTCCCAGGCTTTTTTCTTCGCCTCCTCGAAAGTCAGCGCGAGATCGCCATTCGCGTCGCCGATCAGCGTCTGGCCCTTGCCGTCATAGCCGAGCCGGCGGGTTTTGAGGATCGCCGGACGGCCGAGCTGGCGAAGGCCCGCTTCGAGCGAGGCGAGATCGTCGACGGCGCAATAGGGCGCGGTTCTCGCCCCGATCGAGCGGATGAAGTCTTTTTCGACAAGACGGTCCTGCGCGACGGCGAGGGCCTTCGCGCCGGGCGCGACGCGGGCGCCGAGCCCGCTTAGAGTCTCGACCGTCGCCGCGGGCACATTTTCGAATTCGTAAGTGACGACATCGACCGCGCCGGCGAAAGCGGCGAGGGCGCTTTCATCCGTATAGGCAGCGACCGTGCGGCAGGCCGCGACCTGCATCGCGGGGCCGTCTTCCTCCGGCGCATAGATATGCGTTTTAAGGCCGAGCCGCGCCGCAGCGAGCGCGAGCATCCGTCCCAATTGCCCGCCGCCGAGAACGCCGACGACGCCATTGGGTTTGACGAGGGCGTCAGTCTTGGGGGGCATCGGGGACGGCTTCGGTCTGCCGCTCGCGCCAGGCGGCGAGCCGCTTGGCGAGCGCCTCGTCCGACAGCGCCAGGATCGAGGCGGCGAGAAGGCCGGCATTCGCCGCGCCCGCTTCCCCGATCGCGACGGTCGCGACGGGAACGCCTGGCGGCATCTGGACGATGGAAAGGAGGCTGTCGAGGCCGTCGAGCGCCTTCGAGCGGACCGGCACGCCGATCACGGGCAGCGGCGTCATCGCGGCCGTCATGCCGGGCAGATGCGCCGCCCCGCCGGCGCCGGCGATGATCGCCTTCAGGCCGCGGGCCTTCGCCCCCGCCGCATAGTCATAGAGCCGTTTCGGCGTGCGATGGGCGGAGACGATTTTCGTCTCGACCGCGATCCCGAGCTCTTCAAGCAGCTCGACGGCGCGCCGCATGGTCGGCCAATCGGACTGCGAGCCCATGATGACGCCGATTTCAGCGGTCTTCGGGGTCTTGGCCAAGGCGAAGGGCTCCCGCGCGAAAGCGGCGCTTATATCAGCCGCCGGGGACGAGGCAAGCCTTGCGAGGGACGAAGCCCGGCGCAGGAGCAAGGAGGCGCCGGCCCTGTGGACGGGGGCGCGTTGAGGCCGGCGCCTCCTCTGGGGGAGCGCGCGTTCGGAGGGGCTCGCGCGCCTGATCCACGCGAGGGATGTGGCGCCGGACGGGGCCCGTCTCAAGGACGAAGCGATGAAGCGCGCCATCGGCGCGCCGAATCGCCTCCGCCGATTTCAAATCGCCGCTTTCAGCGTTAGCGTCAGTCCATGCAGACCGCCGAGCCCCGATCGCCGTCGCCTGTTCCCGTCTCGCCGGCGAGCGCCGATCTTATCTACGATATCGGCCTGCATCGGGGCGAAGATGCGGAGTTCTATCTGAAAAAGGGCTTTCGCGTCATCGGCGTCGAGGCCGACGCCGATCTCTGCGCCGAGGTCGCGGCCCGCTTTGCGGGCGCGGTCGAGGCGGGGCGGCTGACGATCGTCCATGTCGCGATCGCGGAGACGGCGGGACGCGCGACGCTCTATCGCAACCGGTCCTTTTCGATCTGGAACACGCTCCAGCCCGAATGGGCCGAGCGCAACCAGCGCCGGGGCGCGTCGAGCCTCGCCGTCGAGGTCGAAACGGCGACGCTTGCTTCGGTGATCGAGCGCTATGGCCCGGCCTATTTCGTCAAGATCGATATCGAGGGCATGGACGTTGCGGCCCTGAAAAGCCTTGCGCGCGCCTCGTCCCGCCCGCGTTATGTCTCGATCGAGTCCGACAAGACGTCTTTTGCGGGCCTCAGGCGCGAATTCGCGGTCTTTGAGAGCCTCGGCTATGACCGCTTCAAGATCGTCGCCCAGCACGAGGCGATGCGACAGGTCCCGCCCAATCCGCCGCGCGAGGGCGTCTATGCGGCGCACCGATTCATCTATGATGCGAGCGGGCTCTTTGGCGAAGAGGCGCCCGGCGAATGGATGAGCGCGGCCGAGGCGATCGAGGCTTATCGGCCGATCTTCCTGCGCTATGCGCTGACCGGCGACGATCCGCTGATTGGCAGTCCGACGCTGCGACGGGCGCTTGAGTTTTTCGGCTTCAGGGCCGGCTGGCACGATACGCATGCGAAGCATCGGGATGTTTAGCAGAGGCAGTTTGCGATGAAAGTCAAAGGTCCGACAAACGCGCCTCCGACGCCGCGCCTGAGCGCGGCGAAGCCTGCTTCCCGCGCCGGCGCGTCGGCGCGCGTTCCGCCCGTCGACGCCGTCGTCATCGCCGGCGTTCCCGATAGCGAACTGACCCCGCGCGTGCGTGCGGCGCTGCAATCGCTGATGGCCGAGGTCGCCGCGCTCCGCGCCGAACTCGCCGAAGCGCGCATGCGTATGGGCGAGCTTGAAGCGCTCGCCGACGCCGATCCGCTTCTCGGCGTTCTCAACCGGCGCGCTTTCGTGCGCGAGCTCAATCGCGCCCTCGCGATGATCGAGCGCTATGGCGCGCCTTCGAGTCTCGTCTTCGCCGACTTGAACGATTTGAAGCGCATCAATGACGAATGGGGCCACGGCGCCGGCGACGCGGCGCTCTCCCATGTCGCGCGGATCATCGCCGCGAATATCCGTCAGACCGATGCGGTCGGCCGTCTCGGCGGCGACGAGTTCGGCGTCATCCTGACCCAGGCCGACCGCCAAACGGCGCTCGAAAAGGCCGCGCGCCTTGCGGCGGTCGTCGAGGCCGAGGAGGTCGTCTGGCGCGACGCGCGGTTCCGCGCCCGGATCGCCTGCGGCGTCGTCGAGATCAAGAAGGGATCGTCCGCAGACGAAGCGCTGGCGAGCGCGGACAGCGAAATGTACCGGGCGAAGAAGAGCAGATGAGAGGCGGGTTGGCAGACCTCGATTTGCTTTCTCCGCGGCCCATCCTTCGTGACGCGGCCCTTACGGGCCGCTCCTCAGGATGAGGCCCGTTATGTCGCAATAAAGGAAAGCCTCATCCTGAGGAGCGGGCCTTCGGCCCGCGTCACGAAGGATGGGCCGCGCGCTCCGAGTCAGTCGCCCCGGCGCTACGCTATAATATCCGGCGTCAACTGGTCCTTGATCGCCTGCATCTTGTCTTTCAGCCGCAGCTTCTTCTTCTTCAGCCGCGCGACCGACAGCCGGTCGTGATGGGGCTGGGCTTCGAGGGCGCGGATCGCCGCGTCGAGATCGGCGTGCTCCTGTTGCAGGATTTGAAGCTTCACCGCGAGCGCCTCGTCATTGTCGCCGGCGAGATCGTCCTCATGCGCTTCAAAACGGCGCCCGGTCTCGCCATCGCGATCCTCAGGCGGATCGCCATCATCGGTCGGCGGCTTGCCGTCTTCCATATATCAAGCCCATCCGTGACCATGCGCCGCGCTCATTCGCGCGCGCCTTTTATGCGCTCCTCGCCCCAGCGGGGCGCGAGCGGCGTATCGAGCCCGAGAAGATCGAGCGCGCGTCCGACCGCGTGGTTGACGATGTCGGCGACAGTCGCCGGCTCGGCGTAGAAAGCAGGGACGGGCGGCATGATGATCGCGCCCATTTCGGCGAGCGCGGTCATGGCGCGCAAATGTCCAAGATGCAAGGGCGTTTCGCGCACCATCAAGACGAGCCGCCGGCGCTCCTTGAGAACGACGTCGGCGGCGCGCGTCAAAAGGCTCGACGTCACGCCCGTCGCGATCTCGGACATCGTCCGCACCGAGCAGGGCGCGATCAGCATGCCGTCGGTGCGGAACGAGCCCGAGGAAATCGGCGCGCCGACATCCTGAATCGCATAATGATGGTCGGCGAGGGCGGCGAGATCGCGCGATTTTTCCCCAAGCTCGTAGGCGATCGCCATCTCCGCCGCGCGGGTGACGACGAGATGCGTCTCGACGCGCGCTTGCCTCAGCGCTTCGAGCGCGCGCCGCCCATAGGCGGCCCCGGAGGCCCCGCTCACGCCCACTATGATTCGCGTTGGATTTTTCATTGCTCGCCCAAAGACTTGCCGCCCCTTCAATAGCCGAGGCCCCGAACCTTAGCAAAACCAAAAGGTTAATGCTTGCGCCGTCGACAGAGGGGCGCATCGCGTGCTTTACTGGGCCCGTCTTCATAAGCTGAAGGAGGCTCGCATGGCGACAAGCGCTCATCTGGATACGCTCACCCAGCGTCATCAGGAGCTGGAGGCGGAGATCGCCTCGGAGATGAAACACCCAAGCCATGATGAATACCGGATTACTGAGCTGAAGCGCCAGAAACTGAAGATCAAGGACCAGATGGAAACCATCCGAATACGGAAAATAGCGCACTAGAGCGCCGGGCGGAGTCCGGTTTTCAAGAGGACCGGCGCCACCGCAAAAATCTACGGCATCGGGCGATGCTTCTTTATCGCCCGATGCCGTAGGCTAAGTTCTGCCCGCTCGTCCGCCTGAGAATCGCGAGGCGATCATCGAGGACGCGAAGGGGGCGTTTCTTTTCGCTTTTCGGTTTTGACAATAGGAGACCTCGTGACCCGGCGATCGGTGATTGTGACGGGCGCGGCGAGCGGCGTCGGCGCGGCTTGCGCGCGCCGTTTTGCGGGGGAGGGGGCGGGGCTCACGCGCGCCGATAGGGACGAGGACAATGGCCGCACGCACGCGCGCGAAAAAGTCGAGAAAGGCGGCGCGGCGTCTTTCGTCGTCGCCGATGTCTCGAACCGGCTGCACGTTCACAACATCATCGCCGAGGCGCTCGAAACCTACGGCCGGGTCGACGCCCTCGCGCAGATGGCCTTTCAGGAATTTTCCGCGCCCTTTCTGCAAACGAGCGAGGAGGCCTTCGACGGAATCGTCGCGCAGAATCTGCGCGCGACTTTTCTATTGAACCAGGCGGCGGCCAAGCAGTTCATCCGGCAAGCCGACCAAGCGGGCTCGGCGAAGGCGGGCGCCGGCGCGATCGTCAATCTCGTCTCGACGGAGGCGGTGACGGCGGCGGCGGACCATGTCGCCTTCGCCGCCACGCAGGGCGGGCTCTTGCAGTTGACGAAGGCGGTCGCGCTGGCGCTTTCCGGCCACGGCGTGCGCGTCAATGCGGTCGGCATCGGCGCCATCAAGTCGGAGATCGGCGAGGGAACGGATCTCAAGCGCCTCAGCGCGGCGGCGGCGCTAAAACGCCTCGGCGATCCCGAAGAGGTCGCCGCGACAGTGCGTTTCCTCCTCTCCGACGAGGCCTCCTATATCACGGGGCAATGCGTCTATGTGGATGGGGGACGGATGATCCGCAGCCCGGCGGCGGCGGCGCGCAAGATCGACGCGGATTAGGATCCGGGTTCAATGCGAATCTGCGGCGTCGGGCTCAATCTCGATCGCGCCCCTCGCGGCCCATCCTTCGCGACGCGCCTGCGGCGCTCCTCAGGATGAGGCTTTCCCCTGTTGCAGCAAAACGGGTCTCATCCTGAGGAGCGGGCCTTTGGCCCGCGTCACGAAGGATGGGCCGCGAGCGGAGGGGCTCCTCAGGATGAGGCTTTTCCCTGTTGCAGCAAAACGGGCCTCATCCTGAGGAGCGGGCCTTTGGCCCGCGTCACAAAGGATGGGCCGCGAGGGGAGGATGACCGCCGCGCGCGCTGGCTATCGCGCCGCCGGCTTAAAAATCGTCCTCGTCGTCGTCCTCGCGCTTCGATTTCTTCGATCCGCCGAGGCTTGCAAAGACCTTCTCGGCGTCGACCTTCTGGTGGCGCCGATCGTCGTCTTCTTCCTCCTCGGCTTCGGGCGCCGGCGCGAGACTGACGCTCGGCGGTTCGAGCGTCGGGCCTTCAGGCGCGGGCGGCGCGACGCTCGCCCGCCTGGCCGCGGCCTTGCGCACGACCGCGTCAAGATCAAGCTGAGAGCAAAGCCCGAGCCCCACCGGATCTTGCGGAACGAGATTGGCGGCGTTCCAATGGGAGCGATCCCGGACGGACTGAATGGTCGACTTCGTCGTGCCGAGCAGCTTGCCGATTTGCGCGTCGGAGACTTCCGGATGATTCTTCACCATCCAGGCGATCGCATCCGGACGGTTTTGGCGCTTTGAGACCGGCGTATAGCGCGGGCCCTTGCGCGGGCGCTCGGCGACAACGGTCTTCGGACGCGAAAGCGCCATCCGGTAGTCAGGATCGGCGATCGCCGCGTCGAGCTCCTGACGGGTCAATTGATGATTGCCGATCGGATCGATGCCGCGCACCCCGGCCCCGACATCGCCGTCGGCGATGCCTTTCACCTGGAGGTGATGCAGCCCGCAGAAATCGGCGATCTGCTCGAAACTCAAGGATGTGTTGTCGATAAGCCAGACGGCGGTCGCGATCGGCATCAGGGGTCTATCGGCCATGAGGCGCCTCCAAGAATAGTTTCGTCACCGGCCCCCGAAATCTGGAGGCCGCGCTAACCGCCGATTTGTCGGGGAAAGCGACGCGCATAGCGCGACGGCGCGTATATAGGCGGCCCGGCCAAATTCTCCAAGCGTTTCCTCTTAAGGGCGCAGCACAATCTTTCCGATATGCGCGCCCCTCTCCATCCGCTCATGGGCCTTCGCCGCATCCTCGAAAGAGAAAACCTTGTCGATGACCGGCTTCACGCGCCCCGCCTCCAAAAGCGGCCAAACATGCGTCCGCAGCGCAAAAGCGAGCCGAGCCTTCTCGTCGGGCGGGCGTCCGCGCAGCGTCGAACCGGTCAGCTTCAGGCGTTTTTGCATCACCTTGCGGATGTCGAGCTCGCCGACAGGGCCGCGCAGATGGGCGATCGACACATGCCGGCCGCCCGGTTTCAGGCAGGCGAGATTGCGGACGAGGAAGTCGCCGCCCGCCATGTCGAGCACGACATCGACCCCGCCGAGCGCCGATATCGCCTCGTCCCATTTATCCGTCCGGTAGTTAAAGGCGCGATCGGCGCCGAGGCTCCCGATCGCGTCGAGCTTTTCGGCCGAGGAGGCCGTCGCGAAGACCGTCGCGTCAAAAGCCTTGGCGAGCGTGATCGCCGTGACGCCGATCCCGCCGGCGCCGCCGTGAACGAGCAGGGTTTCGCCGCCTTTCAAGGCGCCGTCCTCGAAGACATTCGTCCAGACCGTGAAATAGGTCTCCGGGATCCCCGCCGCCGCTTCGGCGCTGAGCCCGCCGGGGATCGGCAGAACGGACCCCTCATGCGCCGCCGCATATTCCGCGTAGCCGCCGCCTGGCAGAAGCGCCGTCACCCGCTCGCCGACCCGCTCCGCCGTCGCCTTCCCGCCGACCGCAACGACGATCCCCGCGACTTCAAGGCCCGGAAGGTCGCTCGCGCCGGGGGGCGGCGGGTAAAACCCCTTGCGTTGCAAGACGTCCGGGCGGTTCACCCCCGCCGCCGCCACCTTGATCAAGACGTCCTCGGGACCGGGCCGGGGCGTCGGCCGCGTCGTCAACCGCAGAACCTCCGGGCCGCCGGGCTTTTCGATCTCGACGGCGCGCATCGTCTGAGGGATTGGAGTCATTTTGGGGGCTTTCGGCGTTCGCCAATGCGGCAGGAAGACGGGCGGGACGTTCTTTAGTGTTTACGCGCGGGCGAGAAAAGGGGAAGATCGCCAAAGACGCAGTCGCTGCCGCTGCTTAGTTCACCGGTGTTGCGGGCGTTGTCGCGTTCCTTGGCGGCCTGGCGTTCTATCCGGCGGCGCGCACCCTGCCGTCGCCGGCTGAAGAATGAGCTGAAGAAGACCAGCCTTAGGGAGAAACGTGACCATGATGAGCATGACCGAGGATCGATCCTCCAATCTCCTGGTGACGCTTTACCGCACCCGCGGCTCAGAGACCGAATTCCGCTATGTCGACGCCAGGATCGACGCGGGCGCCGGGCGGGGCGCGACAGTCGAGCAATTTTGGGAGCGCGATTGCGCCGTCGGCGTTCGGCTCGCCTCGGAGGCGAAGGACCGCCTTTTGATCGCGCTTTTGGAAGAGCGGTTCAAAGGCCGCTCCGCCGACGAGCTTGAAGCGCTGCTCGACGAATGCGGCATCGCCTATGAATGGCGGTCCTGGAACGCCTGACGGCGAAAGGCGGCCCGCTTGAACGAGCGGCCGCGATCCCGCAAAATGACGCTCATGGATTTTGAGGAGCCGAAAGAAGAGCCCGATCTCGCGCTTCGCCATCTCGCGAAACAAGATCTCTACGCCATGTCGGTCGGCGATCTCGAAGAGCGCCTGCAATCGCTGAAGGCCGAGATCGCGCGCTGCGAGGCGGCGCTTTCCGACCGCGGCTCGACCCGCGCCGCGGCGGAAAAGCTTTTCAAGTTTTAGGCGTAGAGCGGTTAATCTCGACCGGAGCCTCGCGGCTCATCCTTCGTGACGCGGCCCTTCGGGCCGCTCCTCAGGATGAGGCCTGTTTTGTTGCAAGAGAGGTAAGCCTCATCCTGAGGAGCGCCGAAGGCGCGTCACGAAGGATGAGCCGGATATTCCGATTGCCGGCCGTCTTGCTCCCTCGATCAGCGGCCAAGACCGCCGACCAGCGCATATTTGATATTGAGATAGTCTTCGAGCCCGTATTTGGAGCCCTCGCGGCCGACGCCCGAGTCCTTCACTCCGCCGAAAGGCGCGACTTCGGTCGAGATGATCCCTTCATTGACCCCGACAATGCCATAGGCGAGCGCCTCCATCACGCGAAAGGCGCGGCCGAGATCCTCCGTATAGAAATAAGACGCAAGGCCATAGCCGGTGTCGTTGGCCATCGCGATCGCCTCTTCCTCCGTGTCGAAGCGGAAAAGCGGCGCGACGGGACCGAATGTCTCCTCGCGGGCGACCGCCATATCCGTCGTCACGCCCGTCATGATCGTCGGCTCGAAAAAGCTGCGCCCCTTCGCATGGCGCTTTCCGCCGAGGATGACTTTAGCGCCTTTTTTCCTTGCATCTTCAATGTGTTCCTCGACTTTTTTGACGGCGGCCTCATCGATGAGCGGCCCCTGGTCGACGCCGGGCTCGGCGCCGTCGCCGACTTTGATCTTAGCGGCGGCCTCGGCCAGCTTTTCCGCAAATACATCGTAGACGGAGGATTGCACGAGAAGGCGGTTGGCGCACACGCAGGTCTGTCCGGAATTCCGGTATTTCGAGGCGAGCGCGCCCTTGACCGCGCGGTCGAGATCGGCGTCGTCAAAGACGATGAAGGGCGCGTTGCCGCCAAGCTCCATCGACACGCGCTTCATGTGCTTCATCGCTTTCGAGGCGAGCGCCTTGCCGATTTCGGTCGAGCCCGTGAAGGTGATTTTCCTGAGCGCCGGATTTTCGCACATTTCATCGGCGATCGCGGCGGCCGAGCCGGTGATCACATTGAGAACGCCCTTGGGCAGGCCGACCTCTTCGGCGATGACGCCGTAGGCGAGCGCCGAGAAAGGCGTCTGGCTCGCGGGCTTGGCGACGATCGTGCAGCCCGCGGCGAGGGCGGCGGCGGCCTTGCGCGCGATCATCGCCGTCGGAAAGTTCCAGGGCGTGATCGAGCCGACGACGCCGACCGGCTCCTTGGTCACCAGAATGCGCTTGTCGGCCCAGGGCGAGGGCACGACGTCGCCATAAACGCGCCGCGCCTCCTCGCCGAACCATTTGAAGAAATTCGCGCCATAGGCGACCTCGCCTTTCGCTTCGGCGAGGGGCTTGCCCATCTCGGCGGTCAGGAGCCGGGCGAGGGCGTCCGCATTCTCCATCAGCGCCTCATAGATCTTGCGGCAAAACTCGGCGCGCTCGGCGGCCGGGCGCGCGCGCCAGTGGGCGAACGCTTCATGCGCGGCCGCGATCGCGGCGCGGGTCTCGGCGCGGCCGAATTTCGGAACGGTCCCGATGATCTCGCCCGTCGCCGGATTGTCGACCTCGATCGCCGTATCGCCCGACAGCCAGCGGCCGCCGACATAACATTCCTCGCGGTGGAAACGGCTTGTGCTCATTTTGGTCCTCCTTTGACCGGAAGGACTGATCTAGACTGCGACGCGCGCGAAGCCAACGCGGCTGCATTTCACGCTTCCATGAGAAGCAAAGCCCGGCGACAACGCGGCGAACGATCAGCAAGAAGGAACCGCCGATGACCGTTCTCTATGAAATGAAGAGCGAGCATGTCGCGCTCATCACCCTCAATCGGCCGGACCAGCTCAACGCCTTCAACGGCGAGAAGCGGCGCGATTTCCTCGACGCCGTCGCCCGGGCGGCGAGCGAGCCGGCGGTGCGCGTGTTTGTCGTCACCGGCGCGGGGCGCGGCTTTTCGGCCGGCGCCGACGTCACCGAGGCCAAAGCGCTCGGCCGGGTCGAGGTGACGCTGAACGCCGAATATGGCGCCTTTCTCGGGCTGATCGCCGATTGCGACAAGCCGGCGATCGCGGCGGTGAACGGACCCGCCGCCGGCGTCGGCCTGTCGCTCGCGCTCACTTGCGACCTCCTTGTCATGGCCGAGAACGCCTATTTGATGAGCGCCTTCGCCAATATCGGCCTCGTCCCTGATGGCGGGGCGAGTTTTCTCCTGCCGCAAAAGCTCGGCTATCAGCGCGCCTATCAGCTCGCGATCGAGGCCGAGAAGATCGAGGCGAGGCGTTGTCTCGATTGGGGCGTGGCCAACCGCCTCGCTCCGCCGGGCGAGGCGCTCGCCGAAGCGCACGGCTGGGCCGAAAGCATCGCCAAGCGCGCCCCGCTCGCGGTCGGGCTGACCAAGCGCGCCATGCGCCGCGCGTCGCAGGAGGGCCTCAAAAACGCCATG
>JBFXBB010000024.1:0-16423 GCA_050183685.1 Amphiplicatus sp. | reverse complement strand
CATCGTCTCGACTGCGCGGACCCCGATCGGCAAGGCCTATCGCGGCGCCTTCAATCAGACCGGCGCGCCGGCGCTCGGCGCCCATGCGCTGAAGCACGCGGCGGCGCGCGCCAAAATCGATCTCGCCGAGATCGAGGACGTCGTCATGGGCTGCGCGCTCCAGCAGGGGACGGCCTTCCAGAATGTCGCGCGGCAATCGGCGCTCCGGGCGGGCTTTCCCGTCGGCGTTTCGGGCATGTCGCTCGACCGGCAATGCGGCTCGGGGCTGATGGCGATCGCGACGGCGGCAAAGCAGGTCGTCCTCGACAATATGACGGTCGCGATCGGCGCCGGCGTCGATTCGATCTCGACCTGTCAGACCGGCGATATGTTCGTTCGCCGCGACCCCTGGCTTATCGAGCATCTGCCGGCGACCTATATGGCGATGATCGAGACAGCCGAGATCGTCGCCGAGCGCTATAAGGTGAGCCGCGAGGCTCAGGACGAATACGCGCTGCAATCGCAGCAGCGGACGGCGGCGGCGCAGACGGCGGGGCGCTTCGACGCCGAGATCGTCCCGATGGCGGCGACGATGGCCGTTCTCGACAAGGCGACGGGGCAAACCTCCGCTGTCGAAACGAAGCTTGAAAAGGACGAGGGCAATCGTCCGGACACGACGCTTCAGGGGCTCGGCGGATTAAAGCCCGTCTTCTCCGGCGGCAAGGTCGTCAAGGAAGGAAAGAACATCACCGCCGGCAACGCCTCGCAGCTCTCCGACGGCGCCTCGGCCGCCGTCCTCATGGAGGCGAAGGAGGCGGAAAAGCGCGGTCTTTCCCCGCTCGGCATTTATCGCGGCATGGCGGTCGCCGGGACCAATCCCGACGAGATGGGCATCGGCCCCGTTTTCGCCGTGCCGCGGCTGCTCGAAAAGACCGGGCTCAAAATGAAGGATATCGGCCTTTGGGAATTGAACGAGGCTTTCGCCGTGCAGGTCATCTATTGCCGCGACAAGCTCGGCATTCCCGACGAGCTTTTGAATGTCGACGGCGGGGCGATTGCGATCGGGCATCCTTACGGCATGTCGGGCGCGCGCATGGTCGGCCATGCGTTGATCGAGGGAAAGCGCCGCGGCGTCCGGCATGTGGTTGTGACCATGTGCGTCGGCGGCGGCATGGGCGCGGCCGGATTGTTCGAAGTCGCTTAGCGCTTTTTCGAGCGTGACTTTTTCGTCATTCGGGGGAGCGGTTTCTGGCTGGGAACTCGGAATCCTGACACAGATTCAACGGGTTGGATTTCGGGTTCGCCGGGTTGATGCCGCATTCGTGAACAGAAAAACGCGTTCACTTTCCAGCGCGCTTTCGCGATATTGGCGCCCGCGCCTGTCTTGGGGGCGCCGGTCGCTAATCAATAGGGAGATAAAATTATGAGTGCTTGGAAAAGCAGCGCGCTCGCCGCGCTCGCCGTCGCCGCCTTCAGCGCGCCGGCCGTCGCTGGGGACCATCCTCCCGTGACGCCGGAGGCGATCAGCCTCGTTGAACAAAATGGCGGCCAGGTTTTCAAGTCGAAGGACGAACTCGCCCTTTATATTTTCGACAAGGACACGGCGGGCAAATCGGTCTGCAACGACCGTTGCGCGGTCGCCTGGCCGCCGGTCGCGGCGACGAAGATGGATAAAGCGGTGGGCGAGTGGACCATTGTGACGCGGGACGACGGGGCGCTGCAATGGGCCTATAAAGGCATGCCGGTCTACACTTACGTGAAAGACGATGCGTCGACCATCGCCGGCGACGGCGTCGGCGGGGTCTGGCATCTCGCCAAGCCATAACGCTCATTTGGCTCCATTTGCGCATGGATCTTCCCCTGTCACGCTGTTTTCGCGCAGATGGGGGGGGGCGGGTTTATAGGCCGTCATTCTGAATAGCCGCGCCTCAGCGCGGCGCTGATTGGATTGAGGGACCGCGCGCGCCGGCGCTCGCGGGTCCCTTAAGGTCTGAATGATCGCGGAGCCTGTCCTCGCCCTGGGCTTGGCGCGCGCTTCGCCGCGTCTTCGACATCGCCGGCCTCGATGTCGGCAAGAAGGTCCTTGAGCCACGCGCGATCGAGCTTTCTCTGCTTCTCGATATGCCGGAGCAAATGCTTGCCGCCGGTCGAAGCCAAAGCGGCCATTTCCTTGCGGAGGGGTTTCAGCTTCGCGATGAGCTCGTCCAAACGCGTAATCCGGCCGCGGATCAGCTCTGCAAGTCTGGACCGATCGACGGCATGGAAAAACAATAGCGCGCCGTAAAGCGTCTGCGAGACCGGCCTGTCCTCCTTAAATCGCCGCTCGAATTCCTCCTGAAATTCGGCGCGGCCTTTGGACGTGATACGGTATATGGTGCGCACGCCGCCGCGCGCCACGCGTTCTTGCGCGAGCGGGGCGATGGCGCCGTCTTTCGCGAGCTGCCGGATTGCGTAATAAAGCGTGCCGACATCGACATCCGTGTAGCACTCGACCATCGCGGCCTCGAGCCGGCGTTTGATCTCATAGGGATGAAGATCGCCCCGGTGGAGCATTCCGAGAATGAGCAGTCTTGCTTTCATGGTCAAATTAAACTATTATATTTCAACTAAGCAAGATGAAATTGGAAACTATCCATGTTGCGAACAATTCTGGGCGTCATTGGCGGCCTTCTCGCATGGATGGCGATCGGCGCGTTGATTGATTTCAGCCTGCGGCAGACGCTGCTCGGCTATGTGGACGCCGAGAAAACGTTCGATTTCACGCTGGCCATGAAGATCGCGCGGCTTTCGATGGCGGCGGTCGCCTCGCTCGCCGCCGGTTTTGTCGTCCGTCTGATCGCGCCCGCGAGCCGGCTGGCGCCTTGGATCGTCGGTCTCGTGCTGCTGGCGCTGTTCCTGCCGATTCATATCCAGCTCTGGTCCCGGTTTCCGGCTTGGTACCACCTGACCTTCCTGATCACACTGGCGCCGCTTGTCGCGCTGGGGGCCCGGCTTCGGCCGCGCGGCGCGCGGTAAGGGCTATGCGTCGACCGAGAAAGCGAACGCCCAGACTGGATCATCTCTCGCTGGCGGTGACGGACTGTCGGCGGTCCAGCAGTTGGTATGTCGACAATCTGGGTTTCGCGGTCGAGTTTGAAGCAGCGCAAGGCGGTCGCGAGAGCCTGGGTGTTATCGCTCTCCAGGATGAAGGAGGGTTCACAGTCTTCCTGGAGCAGATATCCGGCCCGATCTTCAGCGGACAGGCGGCCTACACGATCAAGGTTGAGGATGTCGATGCGCTCTGGGCGCGCCTGTCGTCGGCCGGGATCGCCTTTCTGTCGTCTCCGCGCAAGCAGTTCTGGGGCTATGGCGCTGTCCTCGCCGATCCGGACGGCCACCTGCTTTACCTTTATGACGAGGAGTCGATGAGGCGGAAGGGTTAATCGCAATTATACGCACGGATTTCCTCCCCCGCTCATTCCGGCTTTCGTGCGGTCGCCCTTGCGGGGGAGAAGGAGTCAGAACTGACTCTGCTCTTTCAGCGACACGCCCTCGCCGCTAGCGCGGCGAGCGCTTCATCTCGATCGACGCGCCCCGCGGCCCATCCTTCGCAACGCGCCTTCGGCGCGCCTCAGGATGAGGCTTTCCTCTGTTGCAACAAACTCTGGCCTCATCCTGAGGAGGCGCGCAAGCGCCGTCACGAAGGATGGGCCGCGGGGGATGGGCCGCGGGGCTCTTACTCGGATTGATCGCCTTATGATCTAGCGAAGGCGACGCCCTCGCGATTGCGGATGGTGAAGACCGCCTTCTCGAAAGCGTTGTAGTCGGGACGCTCGATCGTATCGACCGCCATGAAATGCGCCTTCGCCTCGGTTCGGCCGATTTCAAGCGCGATATAGCCGTGGTCTTCTCCGCTGAGATAGCGCACGGCCTTGTTCTCACGATTGACGAGCGCGGCATATTTGGCGCCGCGCCCGCCCATTGCGTCCTTGCGAAAGGGCGAGGGCGAGGTGACGGAATGCACGGCGAGCTCGACGCCCATAGGCGTTCCGTCGCGCGCGGCGAGGTCGTTCGCCCACCAGGTGTGATAGTCGCCGGTGAGGACGAGAACGCCGTCGGCCCCCGCGCCCTTGACGCGGTCATAGAATTTCTCGCGCGCCGCGGGATAGCCGTCCCAGCAGTCGAGATTCATCGGGAGATTCATCTTCGAGAAGGCGACGAAGGCGCGCGCTTCGCTCCAGTCTTTCTCCGCCGCGACGATCTCCGCCTCGGTGACATGCGGCGTCAGGTCCGGGGCGAGGACATGCCCCATCAGGACCTGGTTCGCGATCACGCGCCAGGCCGGTCCGGCCTCGACGGAGGCCTTGAGGGTCTCGCCGATGAACTCTTCCTGCGCCGCGCCCAGCATGGCTCGCGAGGGGTCCCATAGCGTTTCATTGCGGAAGCGGTCGATGTCTTCCCGCGTTTTGAGCGTCGGCGTCACTTCGCTGTAGGCGAACTGCTTTGCGCGCGCCATCAGCCGCGTTTCGAGCGCGGCGACGGTGAGGAGATCGCCATAGGAAAAGGCGCGGAAGATCGCCTCGCGCGGACGGCCGGGCGCCGGCTCTCGGATCGGCATCCATTCATAATAAGCCTGCATCGCCGCGCGTTTTCGCGCGGCCCAGTCGCCTTCCGTCGCGGGGTCGTGATTCCGAGCGCCGCCGAGCCATGAATCGTTCGCGCTCTCATGGTCGTCCCAGATCGCGATCAGCGGATGGGCGGCGTGCATCGCCCGCGAGGCGGGGTCGGCCTTATATTGCGCATGGCGGCGGCGATAATCGGCGAGCGTGACGATTTCATGGTCCGGCTCGTGATTGCGTCCGAGCGCCGCGCCGACATCGCCGCCATAACCGTCAACGCCATTCTCGTAGATATAATCGCCGAGATGGATGACGGCGTCGAGATCGTCGCGGCGCGCGATCAGATCGTAGACATTGAAATAACCGAAGGGATAGTTGGAGCAGGATACGATTGCGAACGCCGCCCGGTCGAGTTGTCCTTCGGGTAAGGTCCGTGTACGGCCGATCGGCGAGACGGCCTCGCCGGCCCGGAAACGGTAGTAATAGATCCGGCCGGGATCGAGCCCGTCGACAAGCGCCTTCGCAGTGAAATCGGCCGCCGGCGCGGCGATGGCCTCGCCCTCGCGCAGGATTTCGGAAAACCCGCGGTCGGCGGCGATTTCAAAGGCGAGCGGGACGGGCGCGGCGCCGTCCGTCGTCGCCCGCGTCCACAAGACGATGCTCCTCGCGCCCGGATCCCCGCTCGCGACCCCGTGCCGGAAAGGGCCCTCGGCCCCGTCCGTTGCGGCCGAATAGGGCGTCTTTTTCGGCGAGGGCGAGCAGGCGGCCGCGCCGGCGAGAAGCGCCGTCGTCAGGGCCCTGCGGCGGGTGATCCTCGTCATGATGCGCTCTTCCCTCCCTTAAGGCGGTCATTTCATCGACCGCGGGCTGTCCGTCGAGGGAATTTCGTCTAGGTTGGCGCCAATTTTATGAAGGGTAAGAGAAGGGGCGCGGCGCGTCCTTTCGGCCATTGAGGCGAGCGATGATGAGACGCAGCGTGTTGTCGGCGGCGGCCGTTATTCTCGCGCTTGCGGGCTGCGGCAAGAAAGACGGAAAAGAAGCGGCCGCCGCCCCCTCGGCGGCCGAGGGGGCGGCTCTGGCGGCCAGGACCGAGATCGTGCGTCCGCCGCTCGATCCTTATCCATCGACCTATGAGCCATACCCGTCCGAAACGATGCTCATCGCCGGCGCGACGATCCTGACCGGGACGGGCGCGCGCCTCGACAATGGCGCGATCCTCATCGAAAAGGGCAAGATCGCCGCGGTCGGGCCGGCGAGCGCGGTCGCCGCGCCTGAAGGCGCGCGCCGGATCGAGGCGGCCGGCAAATGGGCGACGCCGGGCCTCATCGACATTCATTCTCATCTTGGCGACTATCCCTCGCCCGCGACGCCCTCGAACGACGACGGCAATGAGATGACCGATCCCAACACGGCCGAAGCGTGGGCCGAGCATTCCGTCTGGCCGCAGGACGCCGGCTTCACGCGCGCGCTCGCGGGCGGGATCACGACGCTGCAAATCCTGCCGGGCTCGGCCAATCTTTTCGGCGGGCGCTCGGTCGTTTTAAAGAACGTCCCCTCACGGACGGTTCAGGGGATGAAATTTCCGGGCGCGAAATACGGATTGAAAATGGCGTGCGGCGAAAATCCGAAGCGCGTTTACGCCGCGCGGGGCCCGTCGACGCGCATGGGCAATTTCGCCGGCTACCGCGCCGCCTGGATCGAGGCCGCGGCTTACAAAAAGAAATGGGAAGATTATTGGCGGGACGCCGAGGCCTATGACGCCGAACAAAAGAGCGACAAGGATTCGAAAAAGGGCGCGAAAAGCGACGAGGGCAAGAGGGGCGGCGAGAAGGATGAGAGCAAGCCGCCCGAGCCCCCGAAGCGCGATCTCGAACTCGAAACGCTCGCCGGCGCGCTCAAGGGCGACATCCTCGTCGACATGCATTGCTATCGCGCCGACGAGATGGCGCAGGTTCTCGATATGGCGAAGGAGTTCGGCTACAAGGTGGCGAGTTTTCACCATGCGGTCGAGGCCTATAAGATCGCCGACATCCTTGCGCGCGAAGGCGTCTGCGCGGCGATGTGGGCCGACTGGTGGGGCTTCAAGCTCGAAGCCTATGACGCGATCCGCGAAAATATCGCGCTTGTCGACGCGCAGCCCAATAGCTGCGCCGTCGTTCATTCCGACGACCCGCTCGGCATTCAGCGCCTCAACCAGGAGGCGGCCAAGGCGATGGCCGACGGCAATCGCCTCGGTCTTAAAATCAAGGAGGAGCGCGCGATCGCCTGGCTGACCGCCAATCCCGCAAAGGCGATCGGCGTTCTTGACAGAACCGGAACGCTTGAAGCCGGCAAAATGGCCGATGTCGTCATCTGGAGCGGCAATCCCTTCTCGGTCTATGCGAAGGCGGAGCGCGTCTATATCGACGGCGCGCTGCTCTATGATCGGACCGATCCGGCGCGCTCGCCGCGCATGGATTTCGAGATCGGCCAGCCCGCAAACGGCTTCACCGGAGGATCGGGACAATGACGCCGCGCTTTTTCAGAGGCTTCGGCGCGCTGTTGTTATGGCTGGTCGGCCTCGCCTTCGCGCCCGGCGCGCAGGCGCAGGTCGTCGCCATCCAGAATGCGCGGGTCTATACGATGGGTCCCGCGGGCGTGATCGACAATGGCGATGTCGTCATGCGCGACGGGCTGATCGCCGCGGTCGGCGTCGACCTTCCCGCGCCGGAGGGCGCGACGGTGATCGACGCCGCGGGCCGCATCGTCACGCCGGGAATTTTCGCGCCCTATTCGCAGCTCGGCCTGGTCGAGATCGATGAAGAGAGCGAAACGAATGATTCCGCCGTCGGCGATGATTTCGCCTTGAGCGCGGCGGTCGATGCGACGGACGCCTATAATCCGACATCGAGCCTCGTCGCGATCAACCGCGCCGGCGGCGTCACGCGCGCTTTGTCGGCGCCGGCGCCGGGAACGAAGCTGTTCGGCGGACGCGCGATGGTCGTCGATCTTTCGGGCCGGATCGCCTCGGTGACGAAGGCCGGGGCCGCGCAAACGGTCGCGCTCGGCGCCGCCGGCGCCGAGCGGGCGGGAAACTCGCGCCTCGGCGCCTGGGCCTCCTTGCGCGAATATCTCGACGAGGCGCTCTCCTACGCAGCCAATCCGCGCGATTATGTTTTGCGGAGCCGCGATCCGCGCCTCGCCATACGCGATCTTGAGGCGCTCGGACCCGTCATCGCCGGGCGTCAGCCGCTTCTCGCCGCCGTCAACAGCGCGGCCGACATCCGCACCCTCATCAAGATCAAGCAGCGCTACCGGCTGAATGTCATCGTCCTTGGCGGCGCGGAGGCCTGGCGGGCGGCGCCGGAGCTCGCCGCGGCCAATGTCCCCGTCATTCTCGACCCGCTCCAAAATCTCCCGACGGAATTTGAAGATCTCGGCGCGACGCTCGCCAATGCGGCGCGGCTTTATGCGGCGGGGGCGCGGATCGCCTTCCTCGCGCCGGCGACGCATAATCTCCGCCTTTTGCCGCAATCGGCGGGGAACGCGGTCGCGGCGGGCCTTCCCTATGAGGCGGCGCTTGCGGCGCTGACGATCAACCCGGCGACGATGTTCGGACTGGCGGGGGAGCTTGGCTCGCTCGACGCCGGCAAGCGCGCCGATGTCGTCATCTGGGACGGCGACCCGCTGGACGTGACGAGCCGGCCCGTCGCCGTTTTCATCGACGGGCGGGCGATGTCGCTCGAAAATCGGCAGACCAAGCTCCGCGACCGCTATCGCGACCTCGGAAGGGCCGATCTGCCTTTCGCCTATCGCGGCGGCGAATGAGCGGGCGCCCGATCCGCATCGTCTTGGCGTTTTCTGCCAAGGCTTGAGCGGTTATGCCCAGCGCATCGCGGGTTTCTTGCATTCTTCTCGCCGATGCGGCAGGGTGCGCGGTCCCCGCCGGAGGAGCGCTTCCGGCGCGCCAGAAACTGCGCCCGATCGAACGGATAATCGAACGGACATGATGACCGAGAAGATGCTCAAATTCGTCTCGCGGGAGCGCGAGACGCCCGACAAACGCGCCGCCTCGGCGCGACGGGAGGATTTTGCCGAAATTTACGCGCGCTTTTCCGAGGCGCGCGCCGCCGAGCAGTCCGCGCGCTGCTCGCAATGCGGCGTGCCCTTCTGCCAGGACCATTGCCCGCTCGGCAATAATATCCCCGACTGGCTGCGCCTTGTCGCGGAGGGTCGCCTTGAGGAGGCCTATGAAGTCTCCTCGGCGACGAACAACATGCCGGAAGTCTGCGGGCGCATCTGTCCGCAGGACCGGCTTTGCGAGGGCTCTTGCGTCATCGAACAATCCGGGCACGGAACGGTGACGATCGGCGCGGTCGAGCAATTTATCACCGAGACGGCGTTCGAGAAGGGCTGGGTGAAGCCGGTCGCGCCGCGCGCCGAGCGGCCCGAAAGCGTCGGGATCATCGGCGCTGGCCCCGCGGGCCTCGCCGCCGCCGAGGAATTGCGCAAGCAAGGCTTCAAGGTCGCGGTTTACGACCGCTATGACCGCGCCGGCGGGCTCCTCATCTATGGCATTCCGAATTTCAAGCTCGACAAGCTTGTCGTGGCGCGGCGCGTCAAGCGCCTCGCCGAAGGCGGGGTTCAATTCGTTCCGAATTTCGAGGTCGGGCGCGATGCGAGCCTTGCCGATTTGCGCGCGCGCCATGACGCGGTCCTGATCGCGACGGGCGTTTATAAATCGCGCGAGATGCAGTGCCCCGGCGCGGCCGACGCCGGCCTCGTCGCGGCGCTCGATTATCTCACCGCCTCGAACCGCAAGGGCCTCGGCGACGCGGTCGCCGCTTTCGACGACGGGTCCTTGAACGCGCAGGGCAAGCGCGTCGTCGTCATTGGCGGCGGCGACACGGCGATGGACTGCGTCAGGACGGCGGTGCGTCAGGGCGCGCGCTCGGTCGCCTGCCTTTACCGCCGCGACCGCGCCAATATGCCGGGCTCGCAGCGCGAGGTCGGGCACGCCGAAGAAGAAGGCGTCGTCTTCGAATGGCTCGCCGGCCCGAAAGCGGTCTCGGCGCGCGGCGTCAAGGCGGCGCGCATGCGCCTCGGCCTGCCCGATGCGTCGGGCCGGGCCGCGCCCCAGGAAATCCCGGGCGGCGAGTTCGACCTTGAGGCCGAACTCGTCATCAAGGCGCTCGGCTTCGACCCCGAGGACCTGCCCGGCCTCTTTGGCGAGCCGAAACTGGCGCTGACGCGGCGCGGCACGGTGAAGGTCGATCCCGAAACGCTCGAAACGAGCCTTGAAGGGGTCTATGCTGCGGGCGACATTGTTCGCGGCGCCTCGCTCGTCGTCTGGGCCATTCGCGACGGGCGCGTCGCCGCCGCGGCGATTGCGGCGAAGCTCGCGGCCAAGACGCGAATTCTCGCCGCGGCCGAATAAGCAAGCAGGCGAAGAAATGAGCAGCATGACTTTCGAACAGCAACTCGCCATGCGCGCGGCCGCCGAAAAAGCGGGGCTGTGGTCGCCCGAGGACGAGCACGACGCCTGCGGCGTCGGCCTCATCGTCTCGCTCGACGGGAGCGCGCGGCGCGACATCGTCGATCTCGCGATCCGCTCCCTGAAAGCGGTCTGGCATCGCGGCGCGGTCGACGCCGACGGCAAGACCGGCGACGGGGCGGGGGTCCGGCTCAACGTGCCGCAGGCGCTCTTTAAGGCCTTTGTCCATCGCACCGGCCATGAGCCGACGGCGGGCGATGTTTGCGTCGGCCAGATCTTCCTGCCGCGCACCGATTTCGGCGCGCAGGACCTTGCGCGCTCGATCGTCGAGACGGAGATCCTGCGCGCCAATTTCATCCTCTATGGCTGGCGCCAGGTGCCGGTCGACGCGGCCGTCCTTGGCGCGAAGGCGAACGCGACCCGGCCCGAAATCGAGCAGGTCCTCTTTCACGACCCGAAGGGAAGGAGTCGCGAGGACCTTGAGCGCGCGCTCTATATCGTCCGGCGGCGGATCGAAAAGCGCGCGAATGAACTGAACATTCCGAGCTTTTACATCTGCTCCTTCTCTTGTGACGACGTCATCTACAAGGGCATGTTCCTCGCCGAGCAGGTCGACCATTTCTATCCGGATCTTCTGGAGCCGGGCTTCGTCTCGCGCATCGCCATCTTCCATCAGCGCTATTCGACGAACACCTTCCCCGAATGGCGCCTCGCCCAGCCTTTCCGGCTCCTCGCCCATAATGGCGAAATCAATACGCTGAAGGGCAATGTCAATTGGATGAAGAGCCATGAAATCCGCATGGCGTCCGAGGCCTTCGGCGATCAGGGCGATCATGTAAAGCCCGTCGTCCAGCCGGGTTCGTCGGATTCGGGCTGCATGGACCAGGTGTTCGAAGTGCTTGTCCGCGCCGGCAGGACGGGGCCGATGGTCAAGGCGCTGCTGATGCCGGAGGCTTGGTCGAAACGCGACGCGATCATGCCGAAACGCTGGCGCGCTCTCTACGAATATTGCAACGCCGTGATGGAGCCCTGGGACGGGCCCGCCGCGATCGCCGCCTATGACGGGCGCTGGGCGATCGCCGGGCTTGACCGCAACGGGCTCCGGCCGCTGCGCTATGCGCTGACCGAGGAGGGCATTCTCGCTGTCGGCTCCGAGACGGGCATGTGCCCGCTCGACGATTATCGCGTGACGAAACGCGGCGCGCTTGAGCCCGGCGCGATGATCGCCTTCGATTGCGAAGAGAATAAATTCTACACCCACGCCGAAATGCTCGATCATTTGTCGCGGAAGCATCCTTACGACAAATGGATCGACAATATCGTCGAGCTCGAACCGGAAATCGGCCCCGGCCCCGAAGAGCGCCTATTCGAGACCGAGGACGTGCTGCGCCGGCAGACGGCGGCGGGCTATTCGCTCGAAGAGCTCGACCTCGTCCTGCGTCCGATGGCGGATGAAGGCAAGGAGGCCGTCGGCTCGATGGGCGACGACACGCCGCTCGCGGTCCTGTCCGGGCAATATCGTCCGCTGTCGCATTATTTCCGGCAGAAATTCAGCCAGGTGACGAATCCGCCGATCGACCCCTTGCGCGAAGCGCGGGTGATGAGCCTGAAGACGCGGTTCAAGAACCTAGGCAATATTCTCATCTCCGATGAGACGCAGACGGATGTTTTCGTGCTCGAAAGCCCGTTCCTGTCGAACGGCATGTATGAGCGCTTCCGCAAATACGCCGAGAACGCCGTCGAGATCGACTGCACCTATGCGCGGCCCGAGGAGCCGGGAACGGGCGAGGCGCTTCATCCCGCGCTCGACCGCATCCGCGCCGAGGCCGAGGCCGCGATCAGGGGCGGCGCGCAGCACGTCATTCTGAGCGATGTCGGCCAGAACGAGGCCCGCATCGCCGTTCCGATGATTCTCGCGGCGGGCGGCGTCCACACGCATCTGACCGCCGCCGGGCTCCGAACCTTCTGCTCGATCATCGTGCGCTCGGCCGAATGCATCGACCCGCACTACATGGCGGTGCTGATCGGGGTCGGCGCGACGGTCGTCAATCCCTATCTCGCCTGCGAGACGATCGCGCTCGCTCACGCCAAGGGCGCCTATGGCGAGCGCCCGCTCGGCGAATGCATCCGCAATTACAAGAGCGCGATCGAGGCGGGGCTCCTGAAGATCATTTCAAAGAGCGGCATCTCCGTCATTTCCTCTTACCGGGGCGGCTGCAATTTCGAGGCGCTCGGCCTTTCGCGCGCGCTCGTCGCCGAGTTTTTCCCAGGGATGCAGTCGCGCATTTCGGGCATCGGCCTGCCCGGCCTCGAAAAGAAAACGGCCGAGCTTCACGCGCGCGCTTTCGGGCCCGCGACGCCCGCGCTCCCGATCGGCGGCTTTTACCGCCACCGCGCGAAGGGCGAGCGCCACGCTCTCGACGCCGCGCTTATCGAGGCGTTGCAGACGGCCGTGCGCGAGGAGGATTACTCCGCCTACAAACGTTATTCGCAGATCCTGAAGGACCAAAAGCCCGTTCAGCTTCGCGATCTCGTCTCGATCCGCCCCGCGGGGCCCGCGATCGCGCTCAGCGAGGTCGAATCGATCAATGCGATCCGCCAGCGTTTCGTCACGCCCGGCATGTCGCTCGGCGCCCTCTCGCCGGAAGCCCACGGCGCCTTGAATATCGCCATGAACCGCATCGGCGCGAAGTCCGTTTCCGGCGAGGGCGGCGAGGACCCGGCGCGCTACCGGCCGCTTCCGAATGGCGACAATCCGAATTCGGCGGTCAAGCAGGTCGCCTCGGGGCGCTTCGGCGTCACCGCGGAATATCTCAATCAATGCCGCGAGATCGAGATCAAGGTCGCGCAGGGCGCAAAGCCGGGCGAAGGCGGCCAGCTCCCCGGCTTCAAGGTGACCGAGTTCATCGCCAAAATGCGCCATGCGACGCCGGGCGTCTCGCTGATTTCGCCGCCGCCGCATCATGACATCTATTCGATCGAGGATCTGGCGCAGCTCATCTACGATCTCAAAAATATCAGCCCTCAGGCGCGCGTCTGCGTGAAGCTCGTCTCGACCGCGGGCGTCGGCACGATCGCGGCGGGCGTCGCCAAGGCCAAGGCCGATGTTATCCTTATCTCCGGCCATGTCGGCGGCACCGGCGCCTCGCCGCTGACCTCGATCAAATTCGCGGGGCTCCCCTGGGAGATCGGTCTTGCCGAAGCCCATCAGGTGCTCTCGCTCAACAATCTGCGCGAGACGGTGACGCTGCGCGCCGATGGCGGCATCCGCGCGGGCCGCGACGTCGTCATGGCGGCGATGCTCGGCGCGGAGGAATTCGGCATCGGGACGATTTCGCTCGTCGCGCTCGGCTGCCTGATGGTGCGCCAGTGCCATTCGAACACCTGCCCGGTCGGCGTGTGCACCCAGGACGCCGATTTGCGTCAGCGTTTCCGCGGCGCGCCCGATCATGTCGTCTCGCTCATGTCCTTCATCGCCGAGGAGACGCGGGAAATCCTCGCCGGCATCGGCGCCGCCTCGCTCGAAGACGTCATCGGCCGCGCCGATCTTCTCGATCAGGTGCATCGCGGCGCGCCCGATCTCGACGATCTCGACCTCAATCCGATCCTCGCCCGCGTCGACGCCGGCGGGCGTCCGCAGCGCTCGAAAAGGCAGGGCCGCCGCGAGCCCGCGCCGACGCTCGATCAGGAAATCCTGAAAGACGCCGCGGCCGTCTTCGATCGCCGCGAGAAGATGCAGCTCACTTATGCGGTCAGGAACACGCACCGCGCCGTCGGCGCGCGCGTTTCCTCCGAAATCGTGCGCCGCTTCGGCATGGAGGGCCTGCCCGAGGGGCATCTGACGGTGCGCCTGAAAGGCTCGGCCGGCCAGTCGCTCGGCGCCTTTTCGGCAAAGGGGCTGAAGATCGAGGTCGACGGCGATTCGAACGACTATGTCGGCAAGGGCCTTTCGGGCGCGACCATCGTGCTGCGTCCGCCCTCGGCGATGCGCAATCGCGCGCATGAAGACGCGATCATCGGCAATGTCTGCCTTTACGGCGCGACGTCGGGCGCGCTCTTCGCCTCGGGCCGCGCCGGCGGGCGCTTCGCGGTGAGAAATTCCGGCGCCGTCGCCGTCGTCGAGGGCTGCTCGGCGAATGGCTGCGAATATATGACGGGCGGGACCGTCGTCATTCTCGGGAGCGCCGGCGACAATTTCGCCGCGGGCATGACGGGCGGGCGCGCTTTCGTCCTCGACGAGGACAAGCGCTTCCGTCATCTCGTCAATGAGGACAGCGTCGTCTGGCGGCCTTTGAACGAGACCGACGGCGAGGAAGAATGTTTCGCCCTCATCCGTCGGCATGCGGAGGAAACGCGGTCGCTCCGCGCCGCCGAGATCCTGCGCGACTGGGCGCGCTTCCGCGCCTTCTTCGTCGATGTCGAGCCGAAGGAGATCTTGCGGCTGAAACAGCAAAAGGCGGCGACCGCGGCGGAATAGGCGGGCGCCGCGGGCCCTCACCCGGAATTTGCTTTTGCAAATTCCGGCCTCTCAAAGGGAGAGGCGCGCGCCGCGGCCCGCCGCCGGTTGCTCTGACGGACCGTCACGGCGTATCTCCTCTCCATGCCCGACCGCCTCAAAATCGCCATCGCCCAGATCGCCCCAATCGTCGGCGACATCGCCGGCAACGCCGCGAAAATCCGCGCCGCGCGCGCCGAGGCGGCCAAGGCCGGCGCCGATCTCGCGGTCTTTTGCGAGCTTGTCCTTTGCGGCTATCCGCCGGAGGATCTTGTCGGCAAGCGCGCCTTCCAGCGCGCCTGCCGGGAGGCGGCCGAGGCGCTCGCGGAGGAGACCGCCGACGGCGGCCCGGCGCTTATCGTCGGCGCGCCCTGGCGCGAGGGCGAGGCGCTTTATAACGCCGCGCTTCTTCTCGACGAGGGCGCGATCAAGGCGGCGCGCCATAAAGTCCGTCTGCCGAATTACGGCGTTTTCGACGAGCCGCGGCGCTTCACGCCCGGGCCGGCCTTTCCCGAGACGACGCGGTTTAAGGGCGTCAATCTCGGCCTCATGGTCTGCGAAGACATGTGGGTTCCGGGCGCGGGCGAGCATCTCGCCGCCGCGGGCGCCGATCTCTTCATCGTGCCGAACGGCTCGCCTTTCCGCATCAGCGCGCTCGAAGAACGCGCCGGCGCGGCGCGCGCGCGCGTCGCCGCGACGCGCCTGCCGCTTCTTTATGTCAATCAGCTCGCCGGCCAGGACGAAGTCGTCTTCGACGGCGCAAGCTTCGTCATGGACGCGGCGGGCGAGATCGTCTTCCGCGCGCCGCAATTTGCGCCGGGCGTGTTTGTCACCGAATGGGAAAAGGGCGCGGCCTGGCGCTGCGTGTCGGGCCCCCGCGCGGCCTGGGCCTCGGGCGAGGAAGCGGTCTATCGCGCCGTCCTTCTGGGCGTGCGCGATTATATTGAAAAGAACCGCTTTCCGGGCGTCGTCATCGGTCTTTCGGGCGGCGTCGATTCGGCGCTGACGGCGGCGCTTGCGGTCGACGCGCTGGGTCCGGCGCGCGTGCGCTGCGTGATGATGCCCTCGCGCTACACGTCTTCTGAAAGCCGCGAAGACGCGGCCGCCTGCGCGAAGGCGCTCGGCGTTTCCTATGAGACGATCCCGATCGAGCCGGCGGTCGCCGCTTTCGCTTCGATGCTCGCGCCCGCCTTCAAGGGCCTTGCGCCCGATGCGACCGAGGAGAACATCCAGTCGCGCGTCCGCGGGCTCATTTTGATGGCGCTGTCGAACAAATCCGGCGCGATGGTGCTGACGACCGGCAACAAATCCGAAATGTCCGTCGGCTATGCGACGCTTTATGGCGACATGAATGGCGGCTATAATCCGCTCAAGGATATTTACAAGACGGACGTCTTCCGCCTTTGCCGCTGGCGCAATGCGCATTCGGCGGCGGAATTCAAGGGCCCGAAAGGGATGGTCATCCCGGAGCGCGTCATAGCGAAGCCGCCTTCGGCCGAGCTGCGCGAGGGCCAGCGCGACGAGGATTCGCTGCCGCCCTATGACATTCTCGACCGGGTGCTCGAATGCCTCGTCGAGAAAGAGATGGCGATAACGGAGATTGTCGCGCTGGGTTTTGACGAGGCGGTCGTGCGGCGCGTCGAGCATCTTCTTTATGTCGCCGAATATAAGCGTCGCCAGGCGCCGCCTGGACCGAAAGTGACTACCGTCAATTTCGGCCGCGACCGGCGCTATCCGATCACCAATGGCTGGCGGGATCGGTGACGGTCGTCGGAAATCAGAAACCGGAAATCGGAAATCGGAATAGCCGGGCTAGGCCAAGGATCGGTTATCCGTTATGACGGACCAACGCCCCCTGACTTCTGATTTCCGGTTTCT
>JBFXBB010000023.1:0-16424 GCA_050183685.1 Amphiplicatus sp. | reverse complement strand
GACAAATTCCGACTCGCCGGTCGCCAGGTCGACAAAGGCGACGCGCCGGCCGCTATCGGCGAGCAGCGTTGCAAATGAAAACGCGGTCGTCGTCTTGCCTTCATTGCGGAAAGCGGAGGTGAAAGCGACTGTCACGCCCGTCTCGCTTGCGCCCGCCGCCGATTTCAGATGCAGACGAAGATCGCGCATCGCTTCGGCGAAGGTCGAGTCTGACTCTTCAAGAATGTATTTTCGCGCCACCTCATTGCCTTGGCGCTGCCGGAAAAGAAGGCGCGACTGGATTCTCGGAATAAGAACGACGGGCGCCGACGGCCCGAATTCCTTGCGAACGTCATGGGTGTTTCTGATACGCGTGTCGAGCGTCTCAGCGCCGAATGAGGCGCCGGCGGCGATAAGGAAAGCAAGAACAAGGCCGCCGCCGAGAAGGATCTTCTTGCGCGGTTTTGAGGGCGTTTCCGGCGGGGTCGCGCGGGCGACGATGCGCGCATTCGCTTCAGCGAGGCGGTCGCGCTCATTGAGCTCTTTCTGACGGTTGAGCAGCGCTTCGTAAACGCCGCGGGAGGCCTGCGTGTCGCGTTCGAGTTCGAGCAGGCGCACGGAGGCGGCGTTGTTCTGCTCAAGCTCGGATTGAATATTGGCGAGGTCTTTTTCAAGCGCGTTCACCTGGCCCCGGGCGAAATTCGCAGATGTTCTCAGGCTTTCGACAATGCGCCGCACCTCGCGGTCGATTTGCTGATTGAGCTCCTGCAATTCCTCATTGACCTTTTTGATCTCGGGATGGCGCGCGCCATACCGCACGGTCAGCTCGGCCCGCCGGCGCGTGATCTCGGTTTGCTGGCGTTTAAGATCGGTGATGACGGGAGAGCCCATCACTTCGGCGATCGATTCGATCGGCGCCTTCGCGTTCAGATAGGCGGTGACGCTGTCATAGCGCGCCTGGGCGGTCGACAGCTCCGATTTTGCCTTGGCGAGTTCGCTCACAAGCGCCGTAATCCGCTGCTCGGTAAGGGATTTTCCCGCCGTCGAGTCGAGCAGGCCTTGTTCGGCCCGGAATTGCGCCGCGGCTTCCTCGGCGTGGCGCACCTCGGTGCGGAGCGCGGCGATGCGCGCATCGATCCAGCGATTGGCGCGCTCAAGCGCGGAGAACTGGGCCTCGATCTGCTCGTCGATATATTGCTCCGCATAGGCGTTGGCGACGCGCGCGGCTTCCTCCGGCGAGGAGTTCGAATAGCGCACCTTGATGAGAAAGGTGTCGCCGACCCGTTCGACTTCGAGGCGCTTTTGCAAGCGGTAGATTTCGTCATTGGTGACCGGCGGGAGCGCCTCTGCGCCGGCCGCGCGCGCCTCTAGCGCCCCGGTCGCGGCGGCGTTGTCTTCGGTTGCTTTCGTCGGCGTGGCGACATCGACACGCGCAAAAGCGCCTTGTTCGCCTTCGGCGGCGGCCGCCGGCGCGTCGCCCGTCTGGTCGCTCCTCTCGTTGCTCGCCGCGTCGGGCGCATGCGCGTCGGGCTTCAGGGCGAAGGAATTCAGTCGTGCGGCGGCCGACGCGAAGCGGTCCATCAGAAAGCCGTCGCCTTTTTTCGAGGCGTCGGCCTGGCTGGACGCGGCGACGGGGCTGCGCAAATGCTCGGCGACGCGCATCGCCATCGCGCGGCTTCTCAAGAGCTCAACCTGCGTGTCGACCAGCGTCGGATCGGTCGGGAGACGCGACAGGCTGTCGCCGCCGCGAAACGCGAAAACCTCCGACTTCGGCTCGATCACGAGCGAGGTTTCGGCGGTGTAAAGCTCTTGGGAAAGAAAGGCGTAGAGAACGACGGCGAGGAAGGTGGTCGCCGCGACGCCTGCGAAAAGCGCCGCGCGGCGTCTCAGACCCACCCAGACGGAGCGAAGATCGACGAGGTCTTCCTCTTCCCTGAAATCATGTCCTGTCGCGTGCGAAACCATGACCGCTACTTCCTTAGTTCAAGCCCAAGACGGACGACATTCTCATCGAAGCCCGGGCGGGAGGCCGCGCCCTCCGAGGTGACGTGAAAACGCTGATAGCGCAGGCTGAGGACCAGCCAACGCCGGAAGGCGTAATCGACGCCTGCAAGACCGGACAAAACCTGGTCCTGCCGGTCGAAGCCCCGGAAATCGTCTCGTCGGAAATCGATCGCGGCGACGAGCATCAATGGGCGCAGGAGTTCATGTTCGACAACGGCGCCGACCGCGCTTGAATAATACCCCGCCGCGACGCCCGGTATGGCGGTGTCGCGAATGGCGCGCTCGGCCTTCAGCGTGACGGTGGTCAGATCGGAAAGGAAATATTCGAGCCGCGCATCGACATTGACGCCCGAAATATCCGCAAAGAGCGGGTCCTCATAGTTGCGCGCCTGATAGCCGACGCCAAGCTCGCCGCGCGCCACTTTGTTGATGTCGAGCGCGACGCCGGCGGAGACGACATAGCCTTTCGAATCCTGAACAAGGCCTGAGCCGAATTGCGGTCCGTCATAGGTTTGTTTGTCGCCGCGCGCGCCGACGAAAAGCGAGACGGTCGGACGCAGCCGGATATATTGGCGCGCATAAACCGAAAGCACGTCGCGATCGCGGAAATCCTGGTCGACGGTCACGCCGCCAAGGCTCGCATCGTCATAATTGTCTCGACGAAATTCCACGCCGAAGCTTTCGACAAAGCGCGTATGGCGCAGCATGGCGTCTATTCCGGCCGTCGCCGTCGAAAAGCGCACCGGCTTGTCGGAGCCGATGGCCGTCTGCAATTCGCGCCGCGCTTCGGTGGCGCGGGAATAGTCGCCGCGAAAGGTTACATCCGAGCGGGCGCCGAGGCTGATTTTGCCGGCGGCGCCGGCCGCGTAATCGGTGGTCGACTCCGCGCTCGCCTCGAAATATTCGCGTCGGCGCGCGCCCGCCGTGACCTCAAGGCCATGTCTCGACCAATTCGAGACGAGCCGCGAGCGGGCGAGGATTTCGGCGATGAAATCGTCCGTCTCGCCGGCCGCATCGCCATAGATGTTGTCGTCATAGAGAAGATCGGCGTTCACCGTGGGAAATAAGGTGAAGCCGCCAAGCGGCGCGCCGGTCGGCCGGTAGCGGGCGACAAAGCGCTCCATCGCGCTGACATTGGGGCTGACATCGGCAAAGGGACTGTCTTGGGCGCTTGCCGGCGCGCAGATCAGGGCCGCGAGCGCGGCGCCGCCGCTCAGAACGATATTGGCCGCGGCCCGTCTCGACGACGCCGGCTCGCCCGCGCGGCGCGCCATTCGGCTTTCCTTCATACGCTTTACACTGAACACCTAAAACCCCCAGCCAGTCATATGTTCGAGAGAGAAGGCGGCGCCATGAAGGCGCGCCGCGCCAGATCTCTCGACGTCAGAAGAAACGTTCGCCGATGCGGACGACATCGCCCGGAAACACCGCGAGTTCCTGCGTAAGCTTGAATTCCATCTCCTCGCCGCCGACGGCGCGCTTGATATGCACAGACGATTTCTTCGCGCGATAAGAAAAGCCGCCCGCCGCCGCGACCGCTTTGAAGACGGTCATGCCCGCGCTGTAGGGATATTCGCCGGGCGTCGCGACCTCGCCGAGAATGTAAAACGGCCGGTAGGCCGTGATTTCCGCTGCGACGCGCGCATCGTTGATATAGCCGGAAGAAAGTCCCTTCGTGACCATTTGGCGAACTTCCTCGATGGTCTTGCCGCTCACCTTGAGTTCGCCGAGAAGCGGCAGGGAAATCTCTCCGCCGGAGTTCACCGAGAATTCTCCTGACAGCTCGGGTTCGCCGAAGACAATAAGGCGGATCTTGTCTGACGGCCCGATGGCGTAGTCATCGAGGCTCAGCCTGGCGGCAGGATCGGCCGCGGCCCCGTGCGACGCGCCGGAGCCTCCGGTCGCGCAGCCCATCACTGCTAGCAATAAAAAAAGAACAGCCCAACGCGCGGTCATCGCGGTCCCCCAAAGACTCTCGACAATCTTGCAGAATGGTAAGCCATCCGCGCGTCGAGCGCCATTGTCTATTTGCAAATTGTCTATTTGCAACATGGATATGGCGACTCGCGGGGGTCAGGCCGATTCTGACGGTTGCACGCTCGCAAATAACGGGCCTCGATCGCGGGCGCGCGGAAATTCCATGACCGGTTGCGCGGCATAGCCGGCGCTCTCGCCTCTGGGGAAAATCGACGCGAGGCTGCCGTCATAGCGCGGACGCGGCGCGATTACGCCGGCGGCCGTAGCCGCGAATACGAAGAACTGTAGCCCGCCATCGACATTGCCGCCGGCGATCATATGCGTGATCAACATTGCTAGCGCCGCGGCGCGTGCGGCGACGAACACACGCCGCGCGCGAAAATCCTTGGCCTCGCGTCCTTTTGGCCAATTGCGCAGAAAGGACGTTCCCAAAAACGCGGCGTAGGCGAGGGTTCCTGCGACGCCGACATTGCTCAAAAGCACCGTAATGAGGCTCGATGTGCGCGCGCTGCCGAGCCCGACTCCGAGCCCGCCCGTGTCGATGAGGTTCTTCAGTCCCTGAAGGTTCCAGGCCGATCGCTCAAGCCCCGACGCGGATTGCAGCTTCTCGCCGAACAATCGAAGATAAACATCGTCGAGAAAATGGCGCGCCGGATCGAAAAGCAGGAGGAGAACCAGGCCCGCCGCGGTGAGAATGCAGAGGAAAAAGCCGATCAGCTGGTCGCCGCTAAGCCCGCCCCGCAAAAGAATAAAGCTCGAATGTAGACACCACAGCATCACCAGCAGCGCGAGACCCGCATAGGCCGTGGTGGAAAAGGACAGAACGATGCAGCCAAAGAGCAGGACCGACGCCGTAAAGAACCACAAGCCGCGGGTCTGCAAGAAGCGCAGCGCGTTGTAGGCGAAAAGCCCGAGGCTCATTGAGCCAAAGGCGGCCGCCTCCGCATAGGAGCCGATCAGACGCGTCATCCCGCCGAATGTGTGATGGGCGAAAATCGAGTAATTCGCCGTCCTAACGGCGTCGAGGATCATCGCCACAGGCGCGATCTGGGGAAAAATGCTGAGGAAGCCGAAAGCGAGATGCGTCAAGGTCGCGGCGTTCAACATCGCCATCGCGCTGTTGACGCCGCGCAGGCGGGCAATCGCGAAAGCGAGAAAAGCGAAAAGCGCGAAATTGGCGGTCATGTAAACCGACTGGGTTATGTTTCCCGTGGTCGGGTGAAGATGGCTGAGGGGGGTGATCCGATAAGTCCCGACATCCGGCCGTTCGAGCGAATAAACCTGGACCGCGCCTTCAAAGAGACGCGGCAAAAAGATCGCCGAAAGCAGCGCGAGGACGACGAAAGCGCCGAGCGTCAAGACGGCCGGCCGCGCCGCGGCGTCGCGTAGGAAAGCGCGCGTCAAACGCGGTCGAAAGGCGATAGCGATGACGAAGGCGCCGATAATCACATGCGCGCAGATGATGCTGAGCCCGCCGACGGCCCAAAGATTGAATGCCGCCGCCGTTTGAAGCGGAAGGAAGACGCCGAAAATGACAAGTCCAAGGTCCATCGGCCGCGCCACGACAAGAACGCAGGCGAGAAGGCAAATGACGCCGATGAGCGTGACTTCCACGATATCCCCGCGAACCCCGAACCTTCCCCAAGGCGCTGCGCCGCGATGCGCCGGCGCGCCATCTTACCGAATGGGGCTCTCGAATCCCAGCGCTCGGCCAGGGCCTCTTGTCGCTTTTCACAAAGCGGGCCGTTTGACCGAGCAAAAACCCGCGGCTAAGCCTCGCCGCCTGGCTCAAAAGGAGCGCGCGTGCGTGTCGCTTTGATACATTATTGGCTTGTCGCCGAGCGCGGCGGGGAGAAAGTGCTTCGCGCGCTGTGCGACATGTTCCCGCAAGCGGTGATATTCACCCATGTCGCGGATCGCGTGCTGACGGACCGGCTTTTCCCCGGACACGAGATTCGCGAAAGCTTTATCGCCAAGCTCCCTTTCGCGCGGCGGGCCTACAAGTCCTACTTGCCGCTAATGCCGCTCGCCCTTGAAGAGCTCGATCTTAGGGGGTTCGACCTCGTGATCGCCTTCGAATCGGGACCGGCGAAGGGCGCCATCACCGATCCGGGCGCCGTGCATGTCTGCTACTGCTTCACCCCGATGCGCTATATCTGGGACCATTATCGCCTCTATCGCGACAATGCCGGGTTCCTCGCGCGAATGACCTTGCCGTTTTTCGCCCATTGGCTGCGGCAATGGGATTTCGCCTCCGCGGCGCGGGTGGACGCGTTCATCGCCGACTCGGCTTTCGTCGGCCAGCGCATCAAAAAATACTACAGACGCGAGTCGACCGTGGTGCATCCGCCAGTCGACATCGAGGCGTTCGCCGCGACCCCGCGCGGCGCCGATCCACGATTCGCCGGCGCCTATCTCTGGGTCGGCCAGCTCACCGCCTATAAGCGGCCCGACATTGCTGTCAGCGCCCTTGCGGGCATAAAGCGCCGGCTTATCGTCATCGGCGACGGCGAGGAGACCGAGGCGCTCAAAGCGATGGCGGACAATGATTATATTGAGTTTCTTGGCCGCGCGCCGGACGAGGTCGTGCGCCGGGCCTTTGCGTCAGCCCGCGCGCTGATCTTCCCCGGCGAAGAAGATTTCGGCATGACGCCGGTCGAAGCGATGGCGAGCGGCCTGCCGGTGATCGCCCTTGGCCGGGGCGGCGCGTTGAGCACTGTCGTCGACGGCGAAACCGGGATCCTCTTCGACGACCAGTCGAGGGAAGGGCTTCAAGCGGCCGTGCGGCGATTCGAATCGATGGAGGCGACATTCGATTCGGATGTGCTGAGACGCCATGCGCAACAATTCAGCACGCATGCTTTCAAGCAAGCGATGACGGAAGCATTGCGAATCGCCGGCGTGGCGATTCGCAATGACGTTTCGCCCGCGCGCGGCGAAACAAACGAGGCGATATTTCCCCAATCACAGTTGCGCGAAATCTCCGCCTTCCCCAAAAGATAGAAAGCGCGTTCGGATGCGAAACTGTGCGCCAAATTCATTGCAAATTGCCGCGACTAACTGTTAGGTAATGTTTCATGTCCGGTGGCGTTGGGGACAGCCATCGCGCAAAACGCGCGCTTCAGGTTAGCCTTTTTCCGAACTCCGATCAGGACATGGTGTTTTGAGTTTGTCCGCATCCTGTGCGGCGTGTTTGTGCTAGTGCGTGCGCGCCGCTTGGCGCGCGAGGGGGACCGCAATGTCCGAGGCGCGTTTCGCGACTTCGTCGGTTGAGAGGTTGAATGCTCAGCCGGGACTGCTGACTGGCGTTTCGAGCGCTGACAATGACAGTTTCGCGCCGCATGTAACGGAAATTTCGTTTCCGGCGCGACCGGCGGGCGTCCCGACGAAGCGTGTCATCGACATTGTCGGCGCCGCGTTCGCGATCGTGTTTTTTGCGCCCCTGATGGCCGTGATCTATGTGCTTGTCCGTCGGGATGGCGGGCCGGGCGTTTTCGCGCAGCAGCGCATCGGCCGGAACGGTCGGATTTTTTCCTGCTATAAATTCCGTTCCATGATTCCAAATGCGGAAGAAGCGCTGAAAAATCTCATTTGCGCGAATGAAAAAATGCGCGTGGCCTGGGAGACGGACCGGAAACTCGAAAATGATCCCCGCGTGACGCCGCTTGGCGTTTTCCTCCGCCGCAAGAGCCTCGATGAGCTTCCCCAGCTTTTCAACGTGCTTAAAGGCGACATGAGTCTTGTCGGCCCCCGGCCGATTGTGCTCGACGAAAAAGGGAAATATGGCGCGGCCTTTGATTATTACACGCAAATGCGGCCTGGCTTGACGGGCCTGTGGCAGGTCTCCGGGCGCAACGACATCGCCTATGAAGAGCGGGTAAAGCTCGACACGGATTATGTTCGGCGGTGGTCGCTGCGGCGCGATATCGCAATCCTTGTGAAAACCGTGGCCGTCGTAATCAATGGTCGGGGCGCGCGCTAGCCGCCCCGATTTGAATATGTGAACGGCCCGCAAAGCCGAAATTAGGAAAAAAAGCGCCGATCCCGCCATATTTTTCGCGGGCGTTAACCCATTTTGCCTAAGGGATTTGTAACATCGGGTCGGCTTCGAATTGCCCGGAAAGCCGATAGACTGGGCCCCTTGGGGGAAAACTTTTCGGGAGTCGCCAGAACGCGATGGACCTATGGCTCGCCTTTCCCTATCGGCCGGCGTTTCCCGCGCGAACGAGCGCCCCCGTGCTTGATATGCTCTCTTCGCAGCCCAAGCCCGTCGAGCCGCCGGCCGCCGACGACAGTCCGGCGAAAGCCGCCGATCGCCCGACCCGCTCCAAATTTCTCCCAATGTGGAAGGCTGAGAGAGGGCCTTTCGATCTCGTTTTCGCCGTGGGGGCGTCCCTTGCGCTCTGGGCGTTAATCGCGCTTATTGTCGTTGTCCTGCTTTTTTAGACCGGCGGCGCCTAGCGGGCGACGCTCTTGGCCTTAAAGACGGGGCCTTGAAAGGTTGTGGGATGACGGTCGTGTTGGGCGGGATTGGGGCGCCGGCGTGAAGATCGCCCTTATCAATTCAAGAGATGGCGCCGATCTTGGCGAGGATGTCGTCGCGGATTGCCTAAAAGCGGCGCTGCGCGACCGGCTCCCAGGCGTTGACGTCGCACATTTCGATCTTGATGGCGGGGTCGATTGGCGCGAAGCGGTCGGCCCGGCGATGCGCGCCGCGCGCGCCCTTGTCGACGCGTCGCCGTCGGATCTGCGCCGCGCGATAGTGCGCCTTGCGCAGGAGAGCTTCGCGCGCCTCTATCTGATACGGCGCTACAGGGAAGCCCTCGAAGGCGCGAGCCTCGCCATTTTTTGCGGCGATCTTCTTTCAGAACGAGACGGCAGTTTTCCAGTCAAGCTCGCCGCCGCTTCGTCGGTGATGCGGGCCTTGCGGATGAAAGTCGCCCTCTACGCCGTCGGCGTCGGCGAACGTTGGTCGCCAGAGGCGGGCGCCATGTTTCGCGAAGCTTTCGTCAACGCCAATTTCATCTGGGCGTCTGTCGGAGACGCCATGTCGCTCGCGCGGTGGAAGCGGCATTTCGGTCGGCAGGAACTGGCTCCTCCGACGGTCAGCGTCGATCCTGTCATGATCGCGGCGGACGCCTATGGCGGCATTGCGCGGCCATCGGCGCTGAGCGGGCGTCGCATCGGACTCTCGATTGCCGCGTCGTCCGATCGGCCGCGGGCCGAGTTCGAAGAGAACGCATCGGCGCGTGTCGAGACGGCTGCACGGGCGGCGTTCTACACGAACATGGCGCGGCTTCTGATTGAGGCGGGTTTTGATATTCTCGCCTTTACCGATGGCGCGCCGGCGGATGACGCCTTCATGCGCCGCCTTTTCGGTCCGAAGCGGGGACATGATCTGCCGGAGAACCGCATCGAGCTGGCGCCGAGGCCGACGCAGTCCGCCGCGCTTGTCGAAATTATCGGCGGCTGCGAGGGCGTCATCGCGTCCCGATTGCAGACGAACATGCTCGCTTTCGCGCTCGGCGCGCCGCATGTCGGATTTGCCGGCGACGAAGCGCTTGAAACATTTTTTAGAGAAACAGGCCGCGCGGCATTTTTAGCGCCCGCCGGCGCGGCCGCGCCGCTTGTTGTCGAGCGCCTCAAAGAAGCGCTTGACGCCGGCATGGACGAGGAGGCGCGCTGCGCCCTCATTCGGCGCGCCAATCAGGATCTCGACAAATTCGCGGTCAGGATCGCCAAGAGTCTCGGCATGGAGGAGAGCGCTGTCATCCGGCGCGCGTCGAGCGCGAGCGTGGCGGAAATCCGCCAGAACGCTTCCGCGCGTCGAGGACCCATCGCGCGCTGACCCCGTCGCCGACCGCGTCGAGATGGTGGCATCCGATAAGCCCTTCGGCGAAATCGGGCGCGATGCGCCGCACCGCGCGCTCGCGATAGTCATCGAGGCTCAAGGACTCGATCTCCATCAGGTTGACGCCATAGCCATAGGCGCCGAACGCGTTGTTCTGCGAGACGCGATAGAGCTTGCCGTTCTTCTCGAAGACACGCCCGCCATTGCGTCCGACGGCGCTGTCCATGACGACGGGATTGAGAGGGTGGGCGACGGGATTGTCGAGCATCGGTCCGTCGACACGGTAAAGATGAAGGTCGCTGCAATGATCGCCGAAGGCGTCGGTCGAGACATTGGTGAAGAGCCACCATGCGCCCGCGCGCTCGAAGGTGACGGAATCGGCGGCGAGGACGCCCTCAAAGGCCGTCTTGTGAAGCGTCCAGCGCAGCGGAAACTCAACGCAGCGCCAGATTTCGATCCGTTCCTTCTCGACCGTCTCCGGCATCATGAAAAGCTCGCCTTCATGCCGAAAAAGAAACGGAAAGGAAAAATGATAAGGCGCTTCGATCGCCTTGCCGAGATAGGCGAAGGCGCCGTCTTCGAATTTGCCGACCGCGATCGCGCCGCGCGAGGCGCTATAATCGTAGTCTTCGAAAAAAACATAGTCGGCGCCGTTCTCGCGGATGAGAAAAGGATCCGCCCAAAACTGATTCCCATACGGAATAATATCCGCGCCCGTGCTTGGTTCTAGGGCGAGGGGCTCGCCTCCGCCTGAGCGCAGGAACCACATGCCGGGCCGCGCGCCGACCCTCGCCGCGGCGAGGGCGGCAAGCCGGCTCGCAAGGCCGCGGGCGACGCCGACGGCGTAGTCGATGAGCGTCAGCGCGCCGGGATAGCGCGGCGCAGGCGCCGCGAACGGCCGGCGCGGCGCGGCGGGCAGGCCGCCCGCAAGCCTTCGCAATTCTCGCAAAATGAGCGGGACGGACTTGTCCCGGATGAACGCGGCGTTGCGCGAGGCGCAGAATTTTGTGTTGAAGCCCGCGTCGGCGATGATTTCAGCGGGCGCTCCGTCGGCTGAGTGAACGACCAGCGCTGCACGCGTCTCGTTCGCCTTTTTATCGGCTTCCCAGAAGCCGGCAAGCGCCCGCGCATCGGGGGAAAGCGCAAAGTCCATGCTCCAGACGCCGTATTTTGCGGCCTTTGCGAGATTTGCGGGAACGGGGCCCGAGGCGTGATTGAGGATGACGTCGTAAAATTCCTCGCCCTCATGTTCGGCGGTCGCTGAGAGCGTCGTTCTTTGCTCCGCGTTTATCGTGTGATCCGGTCCAAACGGGCTCGCCTCAACGAAGGGAACGCGCGCGAAAAGCATCGCCTCGGCGCGCATCAGCGTTCGAAAGAAAAAATGGCCTTTCACGCGCGGCGTCGTTGTTTTGACAATCGATAATAATACTAGCTCAAAGCGTTCATCCGCAGACAGCGCCGCAAACAGCTTGCGCTCCCACGGGGCGAAGCGCGCGTCCTTCTCGGCGAGAACGGCTATGCGAAATTTATCCATCTGGAAGCGTCAGCCCTGCGGCGGCGCCGGGATTTCCCGCGCGCGGCCGGCAAGAAAGTCGCGGGCGAGCCAGCCGATCATGCGCGGATCCTTGAACGCGCGCGAAAGCGAATAAGGAAGCCAGGCCGAGCCATAAGGCACATAAATCCGCGTTCTTATTCCCGCTTTGCGGCCCTCCGCGGCCGCCGGCTCGAATGGCATCCCGAACAGGAGTTCCTGCTCGCAGGGCGTTCCGGCGGCTTGCAGGCGCCGGATCGCTTCGCGCGAGAGTTCGGCGTCATGCGTTGCGACGCCGACCATGCCGGCGCGGCCGGCGAGCCGATCGATGACCGCGAGATAACCCTCGCGCAACGAAGCGTAGGGTTCGTCCGGCCCCGGAAATTCGCCTTTGACGACCCGCACGCGCAGGCCGAGCGCCACCGCCCGGTCCGCGTCGTCGAGACTTCGCCGCCAGCGGCCGGGGATCACCATGCCGAGAAGGCGCGGTCCGAGCGCCTCAGCGGCCGTAAAAACGTCTTCGACCTTCTCCGGCCCATGCGCGTCGAAAACGGCGGTCACTTCTTTCGCGCGCGCATGTTCGACAACGGCGCGAACAAGATCCTCGCGTTCATGCAGGCCGGGTATTTTCACCGCGAGATGCCCGTCGAGCGCCTTCTCGGCGATGCGGTCGATCGCACGGTCGTAATGCGACGCGACGGACCGGGGATCTTCGCCGGTTTCCTGCCAGTAGCAGACGGTGACGCCATAGGCGCGGCTCGCCGCCGAGTCGCAAATTTGCAGCGCGTCGTCGAGATCATCGCCGGCGACATAGGAGCGCGTCGCGAATTTCAGGATCGGCAGGATGAGAGGCTCAAGCGCTTTCCGCATCGTCTTTTCTCGTATTTGATTCGAGTGTGTTTGATCCGAATTTGGCGCGTATGCGCCGATAGCCGGCCGCGCCGGCGTCGAAGACAAAAGCCGCCGCCCCCGGGGCGTTAAAGGGATAGACGCGCAACCGGATATTCGCCCGTTCTTGCTTCGTCCAGAGGGCGGTCCAGGGCGCGGACTTGCCGAGGAATTCGACGGCGAGAAGGCCTTGCTTGGCGGCGCGCCGGACGGTCTCAAGAAGCAGCAGGTTTCCGGGAGAGCAGTCCTTATAGGCGTCGTCATAACCGATCTTCAAAAGCCAGAGCGCGTTTTCATATTCGACCGCAATTTGCGCCGCCGCCGCCTTGCCGTCGATGCGCAGAAAGGAGAGCCGAAGGAGTCCCGCCTCGCCCGCGAGCCGCGCATAAAGCCTGAAAAAGGCGAGCGCCTTGGCGTCAAAGAGGAGGGCGGAGCCGGCCTTTGCTTTCCAGCCGCCCGCCTCGACAGCTATCGCCTCCTCGATCAGCGCGCCCGCTTCCTCTGCGTTCGGCGACAGGAATTCCATCGTCACCGCGCCCATCGCCTCGGCTTTTCTCCGCATACGGCGAAAATCGCTCTTGCGCCGGGAATTGAACTGGCTTTCGGGCTCGCGCCAGCCCTCATGGAGGGTGAGGCAGGGCGAACCCGCGACCGGGTCGGCGAGAAGGAATGCTTTGCCGCGACAAATCTCCTTCAACGCGACGACAAAAGCCGAGTCCGCCGGAAAATGACCAAAGCGGGCGGGCAGGCCGCGCTTGACGACTGCGGCCGCGAGCCGGGCCGCGCCGCGTTCATCCTCGTAAAGGACGTCGGCCGGCTCCCACAATTCTTCGGCGCCCAGAAGAAACAGACAGGGAAAGACCGCGCGGCGGCGCTCGAAGACGGCGCAGGCCCTCTCGGCCGCGATGATCTCGAACGCGCCATCCGGATTGAGCGCGCGGGCGCAAGCGCGAATCCACGCCTCATGCAGCATCGGAGTCGGGCGCTGAGGCCGGGGGGCGCCCCATAAAGGAGAAATTTCACGCTCGAAATCCCCGACGCCGAAAATCCGGCCCGTCTCCATAATCGAAAGCCCCCGGCGCGGCCTCGCCGCCATTTACTAAAACGCCTCGACAGACCTGCAAGAATAATGCTCGCCTATAACGCTTTCTTCCTTGCGCTGATATGCCTAGTTTGCGCCGCGCTCTTCTGGCGCCAATCCTGCGGCGGCTGTGCGAGCAAGTTTGGGGGCTCCGATTGTGACGAAATACAAAACGGCGATCGTCGCGGCGACGGATCGCGGCTATTTGCCGGCGGCCTGCTGCCAGCTTTTGTCGACCGCCCGGCATCTGCCTTCGCCCGAGGCGGCCGAGCTTTTCCTTATCTGCTGCGATGTGTCGCCCGCCGATGTCCGCGAGGCCGAAGTCTTCTTTGAAAAGCGCGAGGTTAAGGCGCGCGTGCTGACCCCGACCGAGGTCGCGGACCGCATCAGGCCGATCGGCAATCGCTGGCCGCGCGCGGCCTATCTCCGGCTCTATTTCGACTCGCTCTTCGGGGCGGATTATCAGCGGCTCATCTATTTCGATTCCGATACGCGCGTGCGCGCCGACCTTGCGCCGCTGCTCGACGCCGAGCTTCGCGGCAAGCCCGTCGGGGCGGTGCATGATTTTATTTACTATCTTACGGGGAATATCCGCCGGCGGCGCCGCGACCTTTTCCTTCCCGAGAATGCGCCCTATCTTCAGTCCGGCGTCATGGTGTTCGACTGGCCGGCGACGCTCGCGGACGGAGCCTTGGAGCGAGCGCGGCGATTCCTTGTCGACCATCCCGATCGCTGCCAGGAGGCGCCGGACCAGGACGCGCTCAACGCCGTCCTCGTCGGCAAATGGACGCCCCTCGACCCGCGCTGGAATCTGCATGAGACCTATCTGATGTTCGGCGGCGGCCATACGCCCTATATCGAGCATTACACCTCGACAAAGCCCTGGTCGCGCCGACGGCCGAAAGCCTGGCGCGACGCCGCCGGATGGTATGCGCAAGAACTCGCCGATACGGCATGGTCCGGCTTCATCCCGCCGCAATCGGCGCTCGACAAGGTTAAGGAGCGGCTCGCTTTCGCAAAGTTCCGCTATGCGCCGCGCCTTCGCGACGCGCTCGCCGCCCATGCGCCCTTCGTCCTTAGGGCTCTTGGCAAGAGCCGCATGCGCTCGGACGCCGAAGAACTCCCCTGGGCGCCGAAAAGCCGCGCCCATGTCGAGCGGATGACCGAGGCGCTGATTGAGGAAGCCGCCGGCCGCCGCGGCCCGATCCTGCCGCCGGAATCGGCGCTTGGAAAGGACGCGCCCTAAAGCCAGAGCGTCGTGCGTAAATAGGAAGGGCGAATGAGGAAGATCGTCAGGAAATAGACGATCGCGCCGACAACGACTTCGACGGCGAGCGCGCCGGATGCGGAAACGCTGAAATCCTGTAGGAACCAGCGCGTCCCATAGACCGAGAAAATGAGCGCGAAGAGTCCCGAATAAACCGGCGCTGCGTTCATTATGGCCGACATCCACGGCGCCTTGGCATAGCGGTCCTGAAGCCATAGCGCCGTCGCCATCAGAACGATGCACGAAAAGATGCGCGCGCCAGCGGCCGCGAAAAGACCGAACCGGGTGAAGGCGAAAAGAACCGAGATCGCGACGACGGCGTTGAACAGCGCGACCGGCGGCAGCCGGTGAATCTTGCCGGCGATTGTCAGAAGCGGTTCCGTCGCGACCGTCGGGATCATGAACAACGCCGCGACCGCCAGGAGCGAGGCGACGGGCGCGGCCGGCTTCCACGCCTCGCCGAGCAGGACGACGACAAGGTCTTCCGATACGACCGCAAGGCCGATGAAGATCGGCGAGGCGAAGACGATCAGCAGCGGCAGGAAAATGCCGGCCTCTTTCGATAAATTATCGCGCGCCCCGGTCGAGGTGCGCGCGCCGTCGGCGGCGCCCCGGAACACCATCCAGCCGAGCAGCCGCAAGGGCTCGAAGATGAGCTCGGCGATCGACGAAACGATGCGCTCGGCGGCGCGGAAATAGCCGACGCTTGCAACGCCGAGATAGGCGCCGACAATGAAGGTCGCGGCGTTGGTCGAAGCGAATCCGATGACGCGGTTGGCGAGAATTTGACGGGAGATTTCGACGATCTGCGCGCCATAACCGCCGCGAATCTGCATTTGCAGGCGCCATTTTGCGGCGAAAATCACCCCGACCAGGTCGACCGCCTGCATGGCGATTTTGCCGGCGGCGAGCGCGAGGATCCCCCAGCCGCTGAAGAGGAGCCAGACGCCGACAATGAGGCCGATCGTCTCTGCTATCATATTCGACAAGGCGAGCGCGCGCATATGGCCGCGAGAAACGAGAATGGCGCCGAAGGCGCTCGACATCGGCGCCATCAGCACGCAGACGGAAAAGAGCGCCGCGAGCATGCCGACCGTCGCAAGGCCAAAGCCGAGCGTGAGTAAAAAGGCGCCGCCAAGGCCGACCGCCGCCATCGCATAGCCGCTAAGTATAGATAAAGTGATCGCCTGATTGATCGCTTGCGGGCGCCCGCTCCAGGCGATGATGAATTCGCGCCAGCCTGCGGCGGCGACAAGGAAAAGCAGGACCGACGCCGCCTGGACAAGCGCAAAGACGCCGAAATCGGCGGGGGCGAGGACGCGGGCGGCGGCGATGAAAATGAGGAGCTGCGCGATCTGCGAGACGACACGGATCGACAGCGCCCAGCCGCCCGCGCCGACAAGGCTCGGCCGCGCCGCCGTCTCCTCGCCATCCGCCAGAGGCGCCAGGGCTCCGTTCACAACTCCCCGCCTTAATCCCGGCGGGAACGATTCCCGCGCCGGTTTGATACACGTTTAAGCGCTTCGCCGGCCTCGTCAAAGGCTTGAATTTGTTGAAAGTCTCTTGACCGCGTCCGATGTCGAAATATGCTGCGCGCCTCGCCTTCAAGGGGGGAAGCGCGTTGCCCGAAGATTGCAAGATCAACGCCGTCAGGCGCAGGGCGGCGCGCGCCGGCGACGCGTTCATTGACGCGTTCATTTGAGGCAGGCCAATGCGACTTGCGGTCATCGTTCCAAGCCTCGGGCGGCCCCAAATTGTCGGCCAGCACATGGCGGATCTCGCCCGCCAGACGCGCCGGCCCGATCTCGTCCTCGTGCCCGTCGTCTCGCGGGAAGACGGTCCCGCG